>JAJXSS010000416.1 GCA_021784455.1 Planctomycetota bacterium | reverse complement strand
AAGCCATGCAAGTCGAGCCCACGCAATACAAAAGGCTAATCCACCCCAAGGAATAGGGGTGGTTGAGCTAACTAGATACCCCTATTCTTCTTTGAGGCCCGCAGGGCTGACACCACAGCTTTCCGCTGGGCGAATCGAACATCGGTCGCCCTGAAATTCGCGGCACCCAGCACCAAGGCATTGGCGGCTCCCACCGCCAGGGCCCGGCGCAAGACCTCCGCAGGAGCGGCCCCAGCGAGAATCGCATCTACCATCCCCGCCAGGAAACAGTCGCCACAGCCGACTGTGGAACGGGCCGGCCGGGGCAGGGCGGTGGCCGGGATCCGGCCGGTCCACTGCTGATCGGCCGTGGCCAGGATGGCGCCTTTTGCCCCCAACGACACGGCCGCCCATTCCGCATGACCGGCCAAAGCCGCGGCCAGTTGCGCAGGTGATGCGGAGGCGAAGCCCCGACCCAGGGCCGCCCGGGCTTCTTCCTCGTTGGGCTTGATCAGCCAGACAGGCCGCCCGGCGTGCAGCACGGCCGCCAGAGCCTGGGGGTCAATGTCCAGGGCCACGCGGGCACCGGCCCGGTGCGCCGTGGTGATCAAATGGACCACATCGGCGGGCGTCATGCCCGGGGGCCGCGAACCGGCGATGATGAGAATGTCGTCCGGGCGGAGGCCACCGGCCAAGGCGCGGCGCAGGCGGGTGATATCGGCCGGGCAAACGCTCAGGCCGGTCAGGCGGATGTGGGTTTCCCTGTTCCCACGGGAAGCGGGTTCAACCAGTGTCAGGTTCTCGCGGGTTGGCCCGGCCACTGGGGTGAACAGGCAGTCGATCCGGCCACCCGTGCTGCGAATCGATTCGGCGAACCAAGCAGCATCCCTGTCCCCGACAAACCCCATCGCCCGGCTGGCCCGGCCCAGCGCGGCCAGCGCCCGGGACACGTTGAGGCCCTTGCCCGCCGGCTGGCGGCCCAGCACGCGGCCCCGGATGTGTGCCCCCGGGACCAGGCCGGGAGCTTCGATCAGCCGATCAATGGCGGGGTGCGGATTGAGCGTGATGATACGGCCAAAGCGATGCATGAGGTGGATGATATCGCGGATCGATGACTGGGTTGCAAGCCCGAATCCCAAACCCTCGGGGCGTTCGCAACTCCCGCGCGGTATGTTCTGGGCATGCAGGAATCTCGATGTGAACGCGGCGAGCCAGCCCGATCACTGCTGTGGCTGGCAAGACTACGTTGGGTGTGGACGGCGGCCCATTACACTTTGGTTATATCCAGCCTGGCAGCGGCCATGTACCAATTCGTCCTGATAGATCGGAGCTTGATTGGATTCGCTATCTTCTGGACGATTCCACCCGTGCTGGTGGTTCTCCTGGACCTGTTTGTCCCGATGCGGAAATTCGCCAAGACTGTCGTGCTCATCTACCTTCTATTGGCCGCTTGCGGCACGTGGCTCAGCGTGCATCCGCAATGCCTCCCAGGCATGGGCGGGCTGAGTTCGGATCGCACGTCGTTCGCGATGCAGTGGAATCGATTGCCGTTGCCCTCACGTCGATTGATTGCCTGGAACATGGCCTTAGCAAGCAGTCTGCTGTTTTGGTGGATGGGTTACGGAATTGGTTGGGTGCCCCTGACACGTCCCGACAGGCGGATGCGGCAGCTCAGCTGGCCCGTGGCGGTGTTGGTGATTGCGGTTGCATGGGGGTTGCCGCTCTTGGCGGCACCGGCGCTAATCGCAAAGGCGTTGGGCAAAATATGAGGCCCAAGGAGGGTCAGACGGCGAAGTACTTAGCCTCGGGGTGGTGCACGATCAGAGCACTGGTGGACTGCTCGGGGTCGATCTGCCAGTTTTCGGTCAGGCGGCAGCCGATGCGATCGGGCTTTAAGAGGGCGAAAAGCTTTTCCTGGTCGCTCATATCGGGGCAGGCGGGGTAACCGAAACTGTAACGCGAGCCGCGGTAGCCCTGGGTGAACAGCCCCCGGACATCCGGGGCATCGTCACCCGCGATGCCCAGCTCCTGGCGCACGCGGCGGTGCCAGAATTCGGCCAGGCCTTCGGCGGCCTCGACCGACAGGCCGTGCAGGTACAGGTACTGCTGGTACTGGTTGGATTCGAAGAGGGCCTTGGTGCGGTGCGTGGCCTCGGGGCCGATGGTGACACACTGGAGGGCCAGAACATCCCGTTGGCCCGAATCCTGGGGCAAGAAATAGTCGCTGATGCACAGCCGGCCGCGGGCTTTCTGCCGCGGGAAGGTGAAGCGTGCCACCTCGCGGTCATGATCGGCTGCATCAAAGACGATCAGGTCATCGCCCTGGGAGTTGCAGGGCCAGTAGCCGTAGACCACCTGGGGCCGCAGGATCCCCTCCTCCTTGGCCTGGGTACAGAGCTTGGCAAAGAGGGGTTCGATTTCCTCGGCGATCTGGCGGTTGTAGTCCTCCTCGCTCAACCGGCCCTTCTTGAACTGCCATTGCCCCCGGAAGAGGGCCACCTTGTTGATATAGGGGAAGACCTGATCCAGGTCGATCTGCTCGGCCACCCGATCGCCCCAGAAAGGAGGAGCGGGAGGGGTGATTTTTGATTTTTGATTTTTGATTTTCGATTGGGAAGAGTGACCGCCGCAGCCGCAAGTGGTGGCGGCGACCATGGGGGTTTCATCAGGCAAAACCGCCTCGGCCGGGGCTGCGCTCTGCCGGGCAGCGACCGCCGTGACCACCGCTTCCGCCTGCGCCCGCTTGCTCAGCCGCGTGGCGATTTCCTCATCGAGTTCGGCCGTCTGGCCCGACACGATGCGGTCCATCAGGCGCAGGCCCTCGAAGGCATCCCGGCCGTAATAGACCTTGCCCTTGTAGATGCCGCGCAGATCATTCTCGCAGTAATGGCGGGACAGGGCCGCCCCGCCCAGGATCACGGGGGTGGTGATGCCCAGGCTGTTGAGTTCCTCGAGGTTCTCCTTCATGACCTGCACGGATTTCACCAGCAGGCCCGACAGGCCGATGGCGTGGGCCTGGGTCTTGCGCCACTGCTCGACGATGCTGGAAATGGGCTGCTTGATGCCCAGGTTGAACACCTTGAAGCCGTTGTTGGTCAGGATGATGTCCACCAGGTTCTTGCCGATGTCGTGCACATCGCCCTTGACCGTGGCCAGGACGATGGAGCCGCGTTTCTGCCCGGCCGACTTCTCCATGAACTGCTCCAGGTGGGCCACGGCCATCTTCATGGTCTCGGCCGCCTGCAGCACGAAGGGAAGCTGCATCTCCCCGGCCCCGAAGAGTTCGCCCACCACGCGCATGCCATCCAGCAGGTGGTCGTTGATGATCTGCAGCGGGGTGTACTTCTGGCGGGCCTCGTCCAGGGTGGCGATGAGGTCGCGTTTTTCCCCATCAATGATGTGCCGGCGCAGGCGCTCTTCCAAGGTCAGGGTTGTTGCTTGAGGCTTGGCCGGCTTCTCTTTGTCACCATCGGGGAAAAAGTCGATGAATTTCTGCAGCGGATCCCGGCCGCCCTCGCGGCGGTCGTAGATCAGGTCCAGGGCCGCCTGCCACTGCTCCCCCGGAATTTTCGTATGCGGAAGAATTTTCGAGACATGCACGATGGCGGCGTTCAGCCCCGCCTGGGTCAATTCGTGCAGGAACGCGCTGTTGAGAACGATGCGGGCCTGGGGTTTGAGGCCAAAGCTGACATTGGACAAGCCCACCACGATCTGGCAGTTGGGGAAGGCCTGGTGGATGCGGCGCACCCCCTCGATGGTTTCCAGGGCCGAGCGCCGGTCTTTCTCCATGCCCGTGGAGATGGGCAGCACCAGGGGGTCGAAGAAGATGTCGCGCTCGTCGAAGCCGTACTTCTCCACGGCCAGGGCGTGCAGGCGGCGGGCGATGGCCAGCTTGCGTTCGGCCGTGCGGGCCATGGCCTCTTCTTTGTCTTCATCGATGGTGCCCAGCACCAGGGCCGCCCCGTAGCGGCGGGCCAGGCCGAGCATGGTGGCGAACTTCACCTCACCGTCCTCGAGGTTGGCCGAGTTGATGACGCACTTGCCTCCGGCGC
>JAJXSS010000415.1 GCA_021784455.1 Planctomycetota bacterium | reverse complement strand
CCCGGGCCTTCCAGTGGCTGAGGGCGGCGGCGGTTTCCAGCAGGTCCACGCGGCCGATCAGTTCATCGAACTTGCGCAACCCCAGGTCGGCCATGATCTGGCGAGCCTCTTCGGCCACCAGGAACAGGTAGTTGATCAGGTGGTCGGGCTGGCCGGTGAACTTCTGGCGCAAGACGGGGTCCTGCGTGGCCACGCCCACCGGGCAGGTGTTCAGGTGGCACTTGCGCATCATGATGCAGCCCAGGGTGATCAGCGGGGCCGTGGAAAAGCCGAACTCCTCGGCCCCCAGCAGGGCCGCGATCACGATGTCCCGGCCGGTCTTGAGCTGGCCATCGGTCTCCAGCGACACGCGGCTGCGCAGGTCGTTGAGCACCAGGGTCTGGTGCGTTTCGGCGATGCCCAGTTCCCAGGGCAGCCCCGCGTGCTTGATGCCCGTCAGCGGCGAAGCCCCGGTGCCGCCCTCGTGGCCGCTGATCAGGATGTGGTCGGCATGGGCCTTGGCCACGCCGGCCGCGATGGTGCCCACGCCCACCTCCGACACCAGCTTGACGCTCACGTTGGCCTGGGGGTTGGCATTCTTGAGGTCGTAGATGAGCTGGGCCAGGTCTTCGATGGAGTAGATGTCATGGTGGGGCGGGGGACTGATCAGCATGACTCCAGGGGTGGTGTGCCGCGTTCGGGCGATGGACTCGCTGACCTTGTGGCCCGGCAGTTCACCGCCCTCGCCGGGCTTGGCGCCCTGGGCCATCTTGATCTGCAGTTCCTTGGCGTGGGTCAGGTAGTAGATGGTGACACCGAAGCGGCCCGAGGCCACCTGCTTGATGGCCGAGCACTTGGAATCGCCGTTGGACAAGGTCACGAAGCGCTCGTAGTCCTCGCCGCCCTCGCCGGTGTTGGACTTGCCGCCAATGCGGTTCATGGCCACGGCCAGGGATTCGTGGGCTTCCTTCGAGATTGACCCGTAGGACATGGCCCCGGTGCGGAAGCGGCGCACGATGGAAGCCGCCGGCTCCACCTCGTCCAGGGGGATGCGCGCGCCGGGCTTCTTGAAATCCAGCAGGCCGCGCAGGGTGCAGCGGCGGTGGGCGTCCTGGTTGACGGTTTGGGCGAACTTGGCGTAGGCGTCGCGCGAGTTGGTCCGGGCCGCCACTTGGAGGGCGGCGATGGTCTGGGGGTTCCACATGTGCTGGGCCCCCTCGGCCCGCCACTGGTATTCGCCGGGGTTGGCCAGCGTGGGCAGTCGCACCGTCGGGCGACTGGGGTAGCCCAGCTCGTGGCGGCGGACGGCCTCCTGGGCCAGCACCTCGTAGCCCACCCCGGCGATGCGACTGGGCGTACCGGTGAAGGAGCGGTCGATCACGTCCCGGTTCAGGCCCACCGCTTCGAAGATCTGGGCCCCCTTGTACGAGGCCAGCGTGGAGATGCCCATCTTGGCCATCACCTTGAGGATGCCCAAACCCATGCCTTTGATGAAGTGCTGGACGATGGTGTCATCATCCATGTCGGCCGGCAGCCGGCCGTCGCGCTGCATCTGCCAGCAGGCTTCGAAGGCCAGGTAGGGGTTGACGGCATCGGCGCCGTAGGCCACCAGCATGCAGAAATCGTGTACCTCACGCGGCTCGCCGGACTCCACGATGATCCCCAGGCAGGTGCGGCTGGCCGTGCGCACCAGATGGTGATGCACCGTGGCCGTGGCCAGGAGCGCCGAGAGCGGCACCCGGTTGGGCCCGACGTTGCGGTCGGACAGCACGATCAGGCTGTAACCGTTGGCGATGGCATCGGAGGCCTCGCAGGCGATACGGTCCAGGGCCAGCCCCATACCGGTGGTCAGGTCCTCGCCGTCCCCGTACTTGGGGAAGGTGATGTCGATGGTGCGGGCCTTCCAGCCGCGATGGTCGATGTGCTTGAGAGCCGCAAGCTGCTCGTTGGAGAGAATCGGGTGCGGCACGTGCAGCCGGTGGGCCTGCCGCTCGGTGGATTCCAGCAGGTTGCCCTCGGGCCCGATGAAGCCTTCCAGGCTCATGATGATCGACTCGCGGGTGGAGTCGATGGGCGGGTTGGTCACCTGGGCAAAGAGCTGCTTGAAGTAGTCGCTCATGAGGCGCGGCTCATCCGACAGGCAGGCCAGGGCCGTGTCGTTGCCCATCGAACCCAGCGGCTCCTTGGAATTGGCCACCAGCGGCGCCAGGATGATGTTCAGGTGCTCGGTGGTATAGCCAAACGCCTGCAGCCGCGGCAGCAGCGTGTCGGGGTCGAACCCGTGCGGCTGCTGGTTGGGGGCCAGGTCAGCCAGCTCGATACGCTGGTTTTGCACCCAGGAACCGTACGGCCGCTTGGTGGCGATGGAGTGCTTGAGCTCTTCGTCGGCGATGATCCGGCCCTGCTCGAAGTCCACCAGGAACATCTTGCCCGGCTGGAGGCGGCCCTTGTATTTCACCTTTTCCGGAGGCACCTCCAGCACGCCCACCTCCGAGGCCATGATGACCCGGTCATCGGTGGTGACGTAGTAGCGGCTGGGCCGCAGGCCGTTGCGGTCCAGGACGGCCCCGATATAGCGCCCGTCGGTGAAGGGCACCGAGGCCGGGCCGTCCCAGGGTTCCAGCAGGCAGGCGTGGTATTCGTAGAAGGCCCGCTTGGCCGGGGACATGGACTCGTGGTTCTCCCACGGCTCGGGCACCATCATCATCACCGCCTCGGGCAGCGAGCGGCCGGACAACAGCAGCAGCTCCAGCACGTTGTCAAACATGCCCGAGTCGGAGGTTTCCGGGTCCACGATGGGCAGCAGACGCTTGAACTCGTCGCCGAACAGCTCGGAGCGCATCAGGCCTTCCCGGGCCCGCATCCAGTTGACGTTGCCACGCAGGGTGTTGATCTCCCCGTTGTGGCACATGAAGCGCATGGGCTGGGCCCGCGACCAGTTGGGGAAGGTGTTGGTCGAGAAGCGCGAATGCACCATGGCCAGATGGGACATGAAGTCCGGCTGGGCCAGGTCGGGGTAGTAGGGCACGAGTTGCTCGGCCGTGAGCTGGCCCTTGTACACGATCACCCGGCTGGACAGGCTGCAGACGTAGTAATCGTCGAGCAGGGCATAGTTGAGGGACTTGATGGAGTGGAAGGTCTGCTTGCGGATCAGATAGAGCTGGCGGCAAAAGGCGGTGCGGTCCAGACGGGGGTTGGCCCCGATGAAGACCTGTTCGCAGACCGGCTCGATGGCCCGGGCCGAGGGGCCGATGTCGGCCGCCTCGGCGCAGGTGGGCACGCGCCGCCAGCCCAGCAGGCGCTGGCCCTGCACGGCGATGTAGCGCTCCATCATGCCCTTGCAGGCTTGGCGGGCCTGGGGGTCGCGGGGCAGGAAGATCTGGCCCACGGCATACAGGCCCGGCTCGGGCAGGCTGACCTTGAGGTCTTCCTTGGCCACACGCGTGAAGAATTCGTAGGGCATCCCCGCCAGCATGCCGGCGCCGTCCCCGGTGTTCTTTTCACAGCCGCAGGCCCCGCGATGGCTCATGTGGACCAGGATCGTGTTGGCATCGGCCACCGTCTGGTGACTGCGCCGGCCGTGGATGTCGGCGACGAATCCCACCCCGCACGAGTCCTTCTCGTACTGCGGGTCGTAGAGGCCCACGGCCCGGGGCCGCAGGGGGTTGATCGGTTGACCGTTCATCATGGGCTTATCCATCACATCCTCGCTCTCTGCACACCTTCGGGCTCGGCCGCCGGGGGCGGGCCGGCCCGTTTCGGGCCGGGGTTGCGGTGGCTCTGGGCACCCGCAACCCGCGGCTTATTTGCCGGCCGTAACCAGTGTCTTGACTGTGTCGTCTGCCGTGCCCGCATCACTGTCGGGTCCGGCGTGTTCCAGGAGATAGTCCACAAAGGCCTGGGCCGCCGGGGACAGAGCCCCACCGCCTGATCCCGCCGCCTTGGCAAAAATCACTCCCATCGGCCGCAGCAACTCCGGCTGCAGGCCCAGGACCACCAGCGCGCCGCTGGCCGCCTCGCGCTCCAGGGTGCGGCGCGGGAGGATGACAAAAT
>JAJXSS010000414.1 GCA_021784455.1 Planctomycetota bacterium | reverse complement strand
AGCGGGAACACCTCGGTGATCGGGGCGATCCCGTGCCGGGCGCAGAAGTCCAGCATGGTGGCTATGGTGGCGGGGCTGCCCAGAGGCGACCCGGAAATCGACTTTTGTGCGGGGATGAGGCCGAAAGCCTGCACGGGGATCGGGTCGGGCACGACCCCCACCGTGTGCAGCCGGCCCTTGGGGGCCAGGGCGGCGATCAACGCGGGCCAGTCCAGATTGGCATTGGTGGTGTTGATGATGAAATCGAGGCAACCGGCCAGCTTCTGCATGGCCTCGCCATCGCGTGAATTGACCACGTGATCGGCACCCAGGGCCTTTGCTTCTTCGCGTTTGGAGTCGCTGGAGGTGAACGCGGTGACCTCGCAGCCCCACTTATCCAGGAATTGAAGGGCCAGGTGTCCCAGGCCGCCGATGCCGATGACGCCGACCCGGTGCGTGGGCAGCACCCCGAACTGGAGAATGGGATTGAAGACGGTAATGCCCCCGCAGAAGAGCGGGCCGGCCTTGGACGGGTCCACCGCGGCCGGCAGCGGCACGGCCCAGGCGGCGTGACAGCGGACCTTGTCGGCAAAGGCACCGTACCGGCCCAGAATGGTGGCCTGGGCGGTTGCACAGAGATTGTGGTTGCCGGACATGCACTGCGGACAGGTCATGCAACTCGAGGCGTACCAGCCCAGCCCGACGGTCTGGCCCAGGGCCAGGTGCTGGACGGCCGGCCCCAGGGCGGTGACAGTGCCGATGGCTTCGTGGCCGGGCACGACCGGATAGGTCGAATTGCCCCATTCATTGTCGAGGATGGAAAGATCGCTGTGGCAGATGCCGCAGTAGCGGACCTGAATCTCGACTTCCTGGGGGCCCAGCGGCGGCGGCTCATAGTCGAACGGATGCAGTTCGGCGCGAGGCGTTTGGGCGGCGTAGGCATGGATCATGGGCCAACTCCCGGCAGGAGGGGAATTCCAAACAGGCGCGCAAGTATAGGCGCCTGGACCTTGGGCACTCTAACGCTTCTCAGGTGTGCTTCCGGCCAGCGTGTTGATTTCTGGAGGGCGTGAGTCGCGCCCAGGAATTGGATTGCTTGCCCCAGCAGCGGTCACAGCCATCCGGAGGTCGCGATGCTGCCGCATGTGCTGGTGCAGGGATTCCCCGCGGCGACTTGGCAAGACCGGCATTCGCCTGACACATCCTGGACAAGAACAAACCCACGATCGGTCAATTCCAGAGCATGGATGTCACGACAGAAGAGATCCCCCGGACTCCCAGACACCAGCAAAGCGGGTGAAGGGGCTCGAACCCTCAACATTCAGCTTGGGAAGCTGACGCTCTACCATTGAGCTACACCCGCAAAATAGCGCATTGTTCTGGCTTAGGCCTTCCGTTGTGCTCTAGTTGAGCCGCTCATGGGCCTTAGCCAGCGTTCCTGAGACACAACCATAGCAGAGGAACACCCCGATGCCAAGATGGAGGCGTCGCCGAATTCCGAAGGTGTGCCATACGCAGGACCGGAGTATCGGCTGGTACGCCTCGCGGAGTCTGCCCGATCAGCGGCATGGCAGCGTTCCATCAGGTGAACAAGCGATACGCCAGTTCATCGCTGATAGTAACCGGCCGGGCGTACGGCCCCAGGGCATCGATTCGCTGCTGAAGATCGGGGGCATCCTGGAACAGGAGCCCGGCATCGTGCCCGGGCGGTAATTCACGTTTGGGATAGAGCCGCCAGTCCCCGCGTTCCACGGCCCGCGTGTCTCCGGCCTGTTCGTAGCGGCGCACCAGGTCTGCACGCATGCGGCGGGCCGGCTCCATGAACTGGGGGTTCTCCGAGAGGTCCCTGGTCTCGTAAGGATCGTTCCGCAGGTCAAAATACCACTGCCGCTGATCCGGCGCCGAATAAATGTATTTCTGCGTCCGCGTAGCGGCCATGTACAGGGCATTGCCGGCCTGTTGGAACTGGCTGTAGACGGTCCGGCGGGGGCAACGGCCCTGGGCTACATCCATCAGACTGGCGCCTTCCTCGCTGGGCCGGGCCTCGGGATCACCGGCGGCGTCCAGGAATGTCGGCCACAAGTCGAGCAGCGAGGTGGGTTCGTCCACGCGTAATCCCGGAGGCATCATTTCCCGGGGCCCGCAGGCGATGAGCGGCACGCGGGCCGCGGCATCCAGCATGCAGCGTTTGCCGTAGCAGCCGTAGTCCCCCAGCAATTCACCATGGTCGGAAGTGAACACGATGAGGGTGTTGTTGACCTCGTCGCCCAGGGCCTCGAGCAAGCGACCGATCTGGTAATCAATGAAGCTGATGGCTGCGTAGTATGCGGCGCGAATGGTTCGGGCCAGGCGGTCGTTGTAGCCTCCATCGCAGTATTTGTAGCGGTTTTGCACGCGGTTCCAGTAGGTGTGCAGGCCTTCCTGCCCGGTAAACCGCAGGGGCTCGGGCATCTCGGGGGTGCGGTACAGTTTGTGCCACGGGGCGGGCGACTCAAACGGCGGGTGCGGCTTGATGAAACTGCTCCACAGAAAGAAAGGGCGTCGGCGGTCGCGGCGGCGCAGGAACTCGATCGAGCGGTCCACCACCCAGGCACTGTGGTGCAGGGGCGCCGGCAACTGGGAGGGTTGAGGAATGTAATAGAATTCCCCGCGCAGCCCGTGGGCCGCCTGGACATGGGCGGCGCCCTGGTCGTCCAGGAAGCGGTGATAATCATCCCACCCGACGCGTCCCTCGCCTTCCTCCGACAGGTCGCGTGACTCGAAGCCCCACAGATTCCGAGGGTCGGGGACAAAGTGCATCTTGCCCACCCCGTGGTTCTGATAGCCGCGTGCGCTCAAGCGTTGCATGAAACTGGGCCAATTCCGGCAGGTGGGCTGGTTGTCCACACAGCCAGTGACATGGGGTGGCAAACCGGTGACCAGAGAACAACGGGCCGAGACGCAGACGGGGGAGGGTGTGTAAGCGCGGGTGAAAGCCGTGCCCTGGTGAACCAGGCGATCGAGCACCGGGGTACGGATGAACGGATTGCCCAAAGCCGCGATGGTATCGGCGCGCTGCTGGTCGGTGAACAGGAGCAGAAGGTTGGGCGAGTTGGTCATGGCGATCTCGGCTGGGAGGCTACGAGGGGCTGGGCGGGGCGTCCAATAAGGATGCTATGTTATAAAATGTTTACTAACTATTATAACCACATGTTGATGGCTCAATAATGACTGGTTACAGTTGTTTCTATATAACTAGTTTTAAAATATATTTTTATATATTAAAAGCCATTTTATGCAATAAAATCGCTTGACAAACAGAAAACCGAATATAAACTGTTTAATTGGGATTAACCTATGGCGAAGGACCCGATTCTGCCCAAGAATGCCGCCCGGCCCGTGCCGCCCAGGCCCGGCGACCTGGACGTTGTCTCGGGGACCATTTCCATCCGTGACATTGCCCGCATCAGCGGTGTTTCTGCGGCCACGGTCTCCAACGTGATCAGTGGACGCCGCGGGGTGCGTGCGGATACCGCCGATCACGTACGGGCGATCATGGATGCGGCCGACTACCAGCCGCACAGTAAGGCCGTGGACACCAATCGAGCCTTGCTGCTGGTACCCGACTATGGGGGCGCCCTGTTCGGCAAGCACATTGGGCCCCTGTATTGCAGTGTGGCGCAGGCGGCCTTGGACGCCGGTCTTTTCTTGTCCGTGCGCAAGTGTCCCCAGGATCCCCCTTCGGCCCGCGAACTGAGACATCTGCTGCGCCAGGATGGCAGTCAGGGCGTCATTCTTCTGGCCCTGCGCGACGGTTATGCCGTAGCGGACAAACTCGGGCTGGAGCGTCTGCCCCATGTGGTGGTGGGGGCCAGCCGTCACGATCACGAGGTCAACCAGGTGGTTTTCGACGACACGGCCTCGGCCCGTCAGGCCACCAGCTACCTGGTCGGACTGGGCCACCGCCGCATCGCCATCGCCACTTTCAGCCGGTCGGACCTGGGACACGCCCAGCGCTATGAGGGGTACCGTCAGGCCCTGGCCGAAGCGGGCCTGGAGGCCCAACTCAGCCCCGA
>JAJXSS010000413.1 GCA_021784455.1 Planctomycetota bacterium | reverse complement strand
CCAGGCACCCATCGCACAGGCTACGCTCCCCACACCGGGTGTTGAGCGGCAGCCCGTTGCGACGCAGCGTCTCGGTCAGGCGCACCGGATGCCGCGGGTCACACAGGATCAGTTCCTCGCCCTTGGGCGAAACTATGTTCAAACGAATGGTTGATGTCGTCATGTTGGCGCAGGACAGGCCCCGGCCTGCCGCTTCCAGTCGGGCACGCCCCCGGGTGTGTCCTGGTTAGCCCCAAGGTCCCCCACTACCCCCTTGGCCGGCACGGCCTCCATCACCCGTTCATCCGCCGTCGGCCGCACGGTCTGGTGCGGTTCCAGCACCAGCACGTCCTGCGGATTCCACGAGCCCGCCAGCAGGCTGGTGAGCAGTCCCGGATCCCCCTTCTGATGGTCAAAATCCCACTTCAGCCACTGGGCGCAGTCCTGCGTGTAGCGGATATCGGCGTCGGTGGCGCCCACCGTCAGATCAACATACGTGGCCCGGCTGTACTGGGAAAACCACGCCTGCTCCGTCTCCATCAGGAACTGGGCGTTGTCTTCGCCATATTTCTGCACGTACTCCTGATAAAGCCGGTCGTAACGCTCTTTTCCCGGAGGCACATGGTGCTTGTTCCACCCCGGCGAATACCAGTAGGTCCCGGGAAAGCGGGCCACATACTCGGCATAGCGCTCCTTGCTGCCCAGCAGCAGGGTGATGCAGTCGTGAGCCCGGGCCACCACAAGCTTAGCCCTTAGCGTGGACACCCCTTCGATACCGCGCGAGCACAGGCCGTAGCCCAGTACGATGGCCTCAACTTCAGCGATCCGCTCCACGCGGTCGATGGCCTTCTGCAGTTCGCAGCGCAGTTTGGGTGGCTCGTTATGCAGCCCCTGCTCCAGGAGCTCCACATGCACCACGTTGGGCAGAGCCTTGCAGTAATGCGCCACCTCCAGTTCCAACACCGCGCAGGTAATGATCGCAACCCGCGGCCGGGCCCCGACGCTCTCCGTTGCTTCTTCCGTCGTCTGGTTCATGGTTCGCATCGTCCGTCAGGAGCTCATTCCGCGAGCGGCCTCAACCTGCCCGCCCCTGTCTTCAAGCGTACCTCCGGCCCGGGCCTTGGCAATCGCGCCAAAGCTCCTCCGGGCACCAAATCCACATTCATTGTCTCACGTCTGCAACTGGAAAAGGGATCGCCAATAATTTCTATCAAGTTATATACCAAATACTTACGATTATGATGGCACCGATTTATTCAATTTCTACCCCGCCAGGACCAGTCCAGTTCGTGCATCCTTTTGTCGCTTTGGTGCAAAACGTTCACCAGACAATTCGGTATCATAGAGCCCCAGTTCGCCGGAATCCTCAAAACCCACCCCCCCTGGAGCCGCGTATCATGAGCGATCTTGCCGCCCTGACCGAAGCCATCAAGAAAGGCAACCGCGCCGAGGCCACCAAATTGACCAAGGCCGCCATTGATGGCAATGTCAACCCCAAGGACATCCTCAGCGCCCTGGTTACCGGAATGGATGATGTCGGCGTCCGCTTCAAGGCCAACCAGATCTTCGTCCCCGAGGTGCTCATTGCCGCCCGGGCCATGAAGGAATCCATGGCCCTGCTCGAGCCGCTCCTGGCCAAGGCCGGCATCAAGCCCGCCTTCACCGCCGTCATCGGCACCGTCCAGGGCGACCTGCACGACATCGGCAAGAACCTCGTGGCCATGATGTGGAAGGGCGCCAACATCCAGGTGGTCGACCTGGGCACCAACGTCTCGCCCGAGAAGTTTGTCGCGGCCGCCAAGGAACACAATGCCCAGATCGTCGGCCTGTCCGCCCTGCTCACCACCACCATGCCCGCCATGAAGACCACCGTAGAAGCCATCAAGGCCGCGGGCCTGACCCAGACTAAGGTGGTAATCGGCGGCGCGCCCATTACCCAGGAGTTCGCCACCCAGATCGGCGCCGATGGCTACTCGCCCGATGCCGCCTCCGCCGTGGATCTGGCCCGCAAGCTCTGCGCCGCCTGACCGCCGCGCGGCGGACGGTTAAACGCGATGCCTGGTTGACTGGTTGACTGACCGGACTAAGAGGTGCCCCAGCCCCGCCCTCGTGCCCTCCGGCCAGTTAACCGGCTAACCGGGAAACCAATCAACCGACTCTCCCATGCCCCCCGCCGCCCCCATCGGCCTGGATGCCGCCGTCTTCCGGCGCCTGTCCCGCCGCTACCGGCGGCTGTTCGGCTTGGGGCTCCTGGCCGTGCGGCCCGATGGCACGGTCCTTTATCGTGATGGCCGGGCCGGGCCCCCGCCCGAATCCACCGCCCTGCGCCGCATCCGCGTGACCGCGCTGGATGAGGCCCTGCGCTGGGGTGAGCCCACACCCCAGATGTGCCCCGATGGCTGGATCCTCTGGGCCGTGCCCCTGATGCTCAACGCCCGGGTGGTCGGGGGGCTTCTGGCCGTGATGGCCGAGGGGCGGCTCTTCGAAAAAGACGCCGCCGGCTGCTCTTTCAACACCCATGGGGCCTGCGCCGAGTTGCGCCGCCTGGCCGAGCAGGAAAACCTCACCAACGCCGCCCTGCTCGAGGCCCATCGTGCCGACTACCTGCGCGAGCAGAAACGCGCCGAAGGCATCCACGCCTACAAGCAGTTGCCCCGCGTGTCCCTGCGCGAGATGTACATGCTCGAGCAACCCGCCCTCATCGCCGCTATCCGCCGCGATGACCGCGGCGAGGCCCGCTCCATCCTCAACCACATCCTGGCCGCCATCCTCCACCAGGCCGGAAACCGCCTGGATGTGACCAAGAGCTTTTTCATGGAACTGGTGGTCACCCTCACCCGCATCGCCGTCGAGGCCGGCGGAGCCCCCCAGGAACTGCTGGGCACCAACTACCAGGCCATCGCCGAACTCGCCGCCATCCAGTCGGATGAGACCCTGGCCCCCTGGCTCCACCAGATGCTCGAACGCATCATGGATGCCATCCAGAAGCACCCCGACCCGGCCGGCGCCGTGGCCATCGATGCCGCCCTGCGCTACATGCAGGAAAACTCCCAGCACGATGTCTCCCGCGATGAAGTGGCCAAGGCGGCCCACCTGTCCCCGGCCCATTTCTCCCGCTTGTTCCGCAAACACACCGGCCAGACCTTCACCTTCGCCTTGAACGACCTGCGCACCAACCGGGCCGCTGAACTGCTGGTCCGCACCAGCACCGGCCTGGCCGAAATCGCCCTCGAAGCCGGCTTCCGCGATCAAAGCTATTTCACCAAGGTCTTCCGCCGCTCCACCGGCCAAACCCCCCGCCAGTACCGCCTCAGCCACGCCAGCCGGGCGCCACGCTGACCCGCCCCCCTCCCGCCCAGGGCACGCACCATCCCTCTCCCTTATCTTCAAGGAAGAGGCCAGGCTGTGGGTTCTTTTCTGCCCCCTCTCCCTTGTCTTCAAGGGACTTACAGCTCACACTTCTTCCCTGACCGCGCTTTGATGGCACCGTCCTTTCACAGCAGTCGCTCACGGGCCTTCGGCCCATTCAATTAGCATAAGAAAAGGGCGCTATACTGATGGTGGATCGGCCGGGCGAAGGTCAATTTCGCTGCGGTCCGCTTCAGGCCGCAGATGCATTCTGAGCCTGGCACCTCCCTGGGCACACCTTATTGTTGCTCCGGTCGCCTGCCGGAAGCACGCACAGCAGACCCTGCGTCACACTCGGATGCCACCGACCGGTCCGGCTTTTCAGAGCGTTCAACTTCGCCGCACCGCCCAGCCCGCCGCGGCCGCCGCAGTCCGGGCAGGTACTTCCTTGCGGTCACCACAGCCCCACCAGATAAGCGCGACGCGCCTCGTCGGCGGTGAAACGCCGCTCCAGTTCCCTCAGAGTCTGCGGACAATCCTCGGTTGCCGTAAGCCGAACGATCCGATTCAGCTAAGTGGCGTCAAACAAAGATCCCTAACGGCCATAGACTCTGGCGATGGCCGCGGCCACCTGTTGTGGCGCTTGCTTCCAATCCGCAATCTCCACCGCTGTCTGCTTGCCCTTGATCCCTGCCGGCCGGGTGATGCGTGGGGC
>JAJXSS010000412.1 GCA_021784455.1 Planctomycetota bacterium | reverse complement strand
GCAGGCCCTGTTCTTCGAGACGCACCCGGAGCCGAAAGCGGCCAAGTCCGATGCCGCGACCATGCTGCCGCTGGCGGGGATGGGGGAGCTGCTGGCCGAGCTGGCGCCACTGCGGCGAGCCCTGCCGAAGGGAATCTGATACCGTCATGAGCATGAATTCGCGTCAGCGCGTCGTTGCCGCTCTGAATTTCCAGCCCGTGGATCGAGTGCCGTGTGATCTAGCGGGGATGCGATCTACCGGCGTTTCCGCCTTCACCTATGCCGCCCTGCGCCAGGCCCTGGGCCTGGAGCCCAGACCCACGCGGGTTTACGACCCGCGGCAGATGCTGGCCCTGCCGCACATGGATGTGCTGGAGGCTTTGGGGTGCGACGTGGTGGTCGTCGAGGGGGACGGCTTGACCAACGCGCTGGAACAGCCGGAGCGCTGGCTGCCTTACGACTTCAACGGCCGGATTCCCGGAGCGGTGGTGCACGACCCGGCGGTCTACCGCGTTGCGCCGGACGGCACCATCTGGATGGAGGATGGGGCATCGATGCCGCCCGAAGCGCAGGTGTTTGAGTCCGAACACGCGGGGCAGGCGTTGATTCTGGAGGGGGAGTTGCCGCGTCCCGACCTGAAGCAGGTAAGGAGGGATCTGGAGCGTGGCCAGCTTACCGATGGCAAGATCAAGGCGCTGGTGGAGACCTGCCGGCGTGTGCGGGCCGCGACGGACCGGGCGGTGTTCCTCTGGGGGCCGTTGTGCCTGGGGCTGTGCATTCACGGGCACGGGGGGCTGGCGGTGTTCCCGGTGCTGTGTCTGGAGGATCCCGATTTCGTGCACGAGTTGCACAGCCTGTATCTGGAATACGCCCTCAAGAACGCCCGTGCCCTCGTGCCTGAGATCAAGGACTGCGTGGATATCGTGGGCATCGACGCCGATGACTGGGGCAACCAGCAGTCGCTGATGGCCTCACCGGCGACGTTCCGCGACCTGTTCTTGCCCTATCGCCGGCAGCACAACGCCGAAATCCACCGGCTGGCGCCCGGGCTCAAGACCTTTCTGCACTCGTGTGGGGCGCTGTACGACCTGCTCGACCTGCTCGTACAGACGGGCACGGATGTTCTGAACCCGGTGCAATGGCCGGCCGGCGGGCACACGCCCGAGCAGTGGAAGGCGAAAGTGCGTGGCCGGATGAGTTTGTGGGGCGGCGGGGTGAACGCCCAGCATACCCTGCCTTGCGGCACTCTGGTGGAGATCCGGCGCGAGGTCAAGAAGGTCGTCCCCATTCTGGCGGCCGATGGGGGGTACGTTTTTGCCAACATTCACAACCTGCTGGCCGAGGTCGAGCCGGCCAAGATCATCGCGCTGTACGAGGCGGCGGAGACCGTGGCCTGAGCGGAGGTCAGATGAAGACTTCCGCCCGGCCGGGATTACCGGCGTGTGCTGCCGGCGCGGTTGGGCCGGTTCGGCCGGGCCTTTTCCCGCTCGTGCTGCTGGATCTGCTTGTAGAACAAGATGGCCGCGCCGATCAGGGCCAAGCCGATGGGCCAGCTCAGCAGCATAAAGGCGGCCATGGCTTTGGCACCGCTCTTGTGGGCGAGCCAGACATTCATGCCCACCAAGACCAGAATCGCCCAGACGCCCAGCAGCAGGAGCAGGAAGCCTACCGTGATCAGCAGGGGCACGGAAAATGCTTTCAGGCCATGCGGGGCTCCAGCGGGTGAGGCGCTGCGGGCGGGGCGCGGCTTGGAGGGTGGGGCGGCCTGGGCCAGGGGCTCTCCCGATTCGTCGTCGATTTCGGCGGCCACCAGGCTGGAATCCAGTTCCGCATCGTCGGGCTGGGCGGCCGGGGCGCCGGCCGAGGCCTGGGCGTCGCTGGAAGACTGGGCGCCCGGCGGATTTTCCGCCATCTGGCGCAGTGCATCAGAGAGCCCGCTGTCGCTGCCGTTTGCCATTCCTGATCTCCGGGGGAACGTCTATCGTACAATATGCATCAGAGAAGTGGTGAGGGGGCGGCCCGTCATGCCCACCGGCAGAGGGGCGTCGACATAGAATGGGTGTGCAGGTAGTAACGCACCAGTCCGGGGGGCCGGGAGCCAGTCATGAATCCGATCCAGCAAATCATTGCGTCGGCTCGGCGGCGTCTGCTCCTGCAGAGTCTGCTGGACTGGGCTGGCCGGCTGGTTTTGGCCGGCTGCGTGGCCGCCCTGGGGCTGCTGCTGGCCGAGCATTTCTTGGCCGTACCGATGTCGTGGTGGCTGGATGCGGGCCTGGGCCTGCTGATCGTGCTGCTGGTGCCGATCCTGGTGCTTCTGGGCCGGCCCGATGACGCCCGGGTGGCCAGCCTGGTGGACCAACGGGCCCAGCTCAAGGACCGGGTGGCCTCGGCCCTGTACGCCCAGGGGCTGGGGAATGTGCCGATGGCCCATCAGGTGGTGGAAGATGCGGCCCGGGTGGCGGGCCAGGTGCACGTGCCCAGCACGTTCCGGCTGCGGCCGGGGGGAAGCTGGCTGGCCATCCCGCCGGTGATTCTGGCGGGGGTGCTGGTGTTCTTTTTTCTGCCGCAGGACCTGCTGGGGCTGGGGCGGGCACGGAGGCAGGCGGCGCTGGAGCAGCAAGCCCAGCGCCAGGCCGAGGCGGCCGCACGCGACGAGGTGGTGCGCGCGGTGAACGTAGTGCGGCAGATCGAGCCGCCCAGGGAGGCGGGCCAACCCGACAGCGACCTGACCAAGCTGAACGAGCAGTTGGCCGACATCACGCGGCAGGACCTGAGCAGCCCCCGGATGCGTCAGGAAGCGGTGGATCGGTTGGCCCAGGTGAGCGAGCGTCTGGGGCAGCAGGCCGATGCCAAACAGAAACTGGTGGAGACGATGCAGGCGGCCCTGAGCCGGCTGGATACGGGACAGCCGGGCCCGGCCGATCGCTTTGCCGATGCCCTGAGGCGCGGGGATTACCCGGCGGCGGCCCGGGAACTGGATCGCCTGGCCCGCGAGGTCCAGAATATGTCTGGCCCACAGAAACAGCAGATGATGGGGCAGCTTCAGAACCTGGCCAGCCAGCTCGCCCAGATGGCCCAGCAGCAGCAGGCCCAGGCTCAACAGACGCAGCAGCAGATGCAGCAGTCCCTGCAGAACGCCGGCCTGTCCGGGCAGGCGGCCCAGCAGGTGGCCCAGGCCGCCCAGAAGGGGGCCAGCACCCAACAACTTCAGCAACAACTTCAGCAGCAGGGCATGAGCGCCTCCCAGGCGCAGCAGATGGCCCAGCAGCTTCAGCAGCAGAACCAGCAGCAACAGGGCCGGAGCCGCCAGGGCCAATCGTGCAACAGCATGAGCCAATCCCTGCAGCAGATGGCCCAGGGGCTTAAGAGCGGGAATGGCGGTCAGTGCTCGTCGGCGGCCGGTCAGGGCAGCCAGCAGTTGCAGCAACTGGCCCAGATGCAGCAGCAACTCCAGCAGATGCGGATGGCCCAGCAGCAGGCCCAGCAGGCGGCGCAACGGCTGAGCCAAGGGCAGTTCGGCGGGCAGGGCATGGGAGCCGGGGGGCCATCGGGGGGGCAAGCCGGGGGCCAATCCGGGGGCGGGCAGATGAGTTTTCTGCACAACTTCCAGCCGGGCCAGAACCAGCGGATGGGCGGCAACGGGGTTGGCGGGGGGATCGGTAGCGAGCCAGGCGGCAATCCGATCGGGGCGGAGCGCCGGCTTCGGGGCGTACAGTCCGAGGCCCAGGGCGATATCGGCCAGGGTGAGGGCCGGGTGATCGCCTCATGGCTGGGGCCGGGCCAGGCCGGCCGGGGCGACCCGAAGGTGAACTTCAACAAGGCGGTCACCGAAGCCCGGGCCGATGCGGAAAAGGCGCTGACCGATGACTGGGTGCCGCGGCAGTATTACCAGTCCATCAAGAACTACTTTGACCAATTGCCGCAGTCGCCCGACCAGGTGCAGAAGTCGGCACCGTCGGCACCGCAGCCGTAAACGGAAACGCGGTGGTTGAAGGGTGGCGTGCCGGTCCTTCGGGCCTGAAGAAGAAAAGAGGAAGAAGAGGATAGAGGTTGCTGTTGAGGCT
>JAJXSS010000411.1 GCA_021784455.1 Planctomycetota bacterium | reverse complement strand
AGCCGGCCTATCACCTCAGCGACTGGTGGACGTCGTTCCATGACCCCGTGCTGGATGGCCTGATCGTTCGGGCCGTCCGCGCCAACCCCGACCTGCGGGCGGCCGAAGCCCGGGTGCGTCAGGCCCGGGCGCAGCGGATGCTGGCTCATGCCGGCCTGTTCCCCACGGTCAATACCGGCGGGTCCTATGCCCGCAGCCGCACCAGCGAAAATACGGTTCCCGGCGGCAGCGGGGGGGGCGGCTTTGCCGGCCGGGAAAGCGACCTGTATCAGGCAGGTTTCGATGCTCTCTGGGAGGTGGATGTGTTCGGCGGCCAGCGCCGCGCCGAGCAGGCCGCCTCGGCGAATGTGGCGGCCAGCATCGAGGACCGCCGCGATGTGCTGGTCAGCCTGCTGGCCGAGGTGGCCGTCAACTACATCGACCTGCGCGCCAGCCAGCGTCAGGTGGCCATCGCCCGGGCCAACCTGCAGTCCCAGCAGGACACGCTGGACCTGACAAGGGCCAAGCTGAAGGCCGGGGCCGCGACGGAACTGGATGTGGCCCGCGCCCAGGCCCAGGTTCAGACCACGGCGGCGGCCATCCCCACGCTGCAGGCTGCCAGCCGCCAGGCGATCCACCTGCTGAGTGTGCTGCTGGGGCTGGCGCCGGATGCCCTGGTGCCGGTCTTGGACCGGCCCGCGCCCATCCCCTCGGGCCTGGCGGGCGTGACGAAAACGGGGATTCCCGAGACCCGGGTCCCCATCGGCCTGCCCTCGGATCTGCTGCGCCGGCGGCCGGATATCCGCCGGGCCGAGCGTCAACTGGCCGCCGCCACGGCCAACATCGGCGTGGCCGTGGCCAACCTGTTCCCGCAGTTTTCGTTGACGGGCTCCCTGGGCCTGCAGAGCGACACCTTTCAGGATCTGGGCCACTTCTCCAGCCGCTACTGGTCGATCGGTCCGAGCATCAGTTGGCCCATGCTGGATTTCGGGCGGCTGCGGGCCAACGTGAACATCCAGAACGCGGTGGAAGAACAAGCGGCCGCGGCCTACGAAAAGACCGTGCTGACGGCCTTGCAGGAAGTGGAAGATGCGTTGGTGGCCTTCGGCCGGGCCCAGCAGCGGCGACAGGCGCTGGCGGGGGCGGTTGCCTCCAATGAGCGGGCCGTGCAACTGTCCCGCCAGTTGTACGAGCAGGGGGCCCTGGATTTCCTGAGCGTGCTTCAGGCCCAGCGCGACCTCTATACAGCCCAGGATGCCCTGGCCCAAAGTGATCGCGATCTTTCCACCAATCTGGTGGCCCTGTACAAGGCCCTGGGCGGCGGCTGGGAGATCGAAGGACAGATCCACCCCACCACCCAGCCGGGCGAGCCCGGGCGGCGTACTTACACCATCCCCGCCACCGTGGTATCGCATGAAAAGTAGGGTTTTGGGGGACAGGGACTGGGGCCTGATGTTCCGCGGGGACGACGGTCTGGCCGCACCCCATACGCCCCACCCCCTATCCTTCTTCAATACCCCCGAGCCGCCTGCACCGTCTGGATATACCGCGTTCGAAGCTCGTAGGCCGTGGTGGCCAGCAGGTCGGCTTCTTTGTCGCTCAGGTTGCCCTTGGTCTTTTCTTCCAGAATGCCCAGGAGGTCAATCTGGTAGCGGGCCAGGTCCAGAGACTGCATGCGCTGGCCGGTGCGCGGGTCGGGGATGGCACCCAGGGCGAACAGGGCCTGGGTGGCGATGGTGCTGATGAGGGACTCGAAGCTGGCCGGGGGCATCGCGCCCCCGGAAGCCGCACCGGGCTGGCCTGGAGCCACCCGTCCGGCCGCCCCGGCCGCCGCCCCCGGAGCGGCCGCGGCCGCCTTGGTCTTTTCCGCCAGCCGCTCTTTCTCTTCCTGGGCCTGGCGCTTCCAATCGCTGTCAATCTGAATCTTGGGGGCTTGGTCATTCGATGCCATGGGGGGTATCCTCTAGGACTGGCGAGTATAACCTGTCGCAGACGCCCTGCCAGTATTCCGCAGGCGCCCTGACCGGGTACAGGTCGAATCGCCGTTTCCCTCCGGGCCGTGTATAACAGGGCCCTTGCCCCGGCCCACCTACGGGCCCGGGCCCACGATTGGAGACGCACGATGTCCGATTCCGCCCGTGAAACCGGCACGCAGCTCGATGTCAAGTTTGACGACAAGGGGCTGGTGCCCGCCATTGTCCAGGATATTGCCAGCGGCACCATCCTCATGGTCGGCTGGATGAATGAGGCGGCCCTGAAGCAGACCCTGGCCACGAAGAAGGCCACGTTCTATTCGCGCAGCCGCAACAAGATGTGGGTCAAGGGCGAGGAATCCGGCCACATTCAGGAAGTGGTGGAAGCCCGCGTGGACTGCGACCAGGATGTGGTGCTTTTGCGCTGCAAGTCGCACGGCCCGTGCTGCCACGTAGGCTACCAGTCGTGCTTCTACCGGGCCGTGCAGGGCGACGGCTCGGCCGGGCAACTGGCGTTGGTGGAAAAGCCGGTGTTCGACCCCAAGAAGGTCTACAAGAAGTAGGCATGCGCGGGCATGCTGTCGTTATCCTCTACACGGCCCGGACCGGGGCCTTTCGGTAAGCCCGGTGCGCCCGCGGTTATGCCCCGCGACTGGCGTCACGATCGTGTGTCGGGACTGACAACTCTCTTGAGGTCCTGCCGCTATACTTGCCGCCATGGCAAGATCGGGACGACTGCTTCTGGAGCGTCTTTATGACCTGCGTGGCCGCATCGCCCGCTGGCATTGTTCGGCGCTGCTCTTGACCAACTCGAAGGACATTCGCTATCTCACAAACTTCAGCGGCGACGATAGCTGGGCGCTGATCCTGCGCCGGCCGGGGCGCTCGCACATCTTGTCCGATTCCCGTTTCGAGGAGGAAATCGGCCGCTGTGCCCCCCAGGCCGTGGCTCATATCCGCAAGGGCGCCTTAGCGGAGGAACTCAAGAAAGTAACGCGGCATCTGCGCGTGCGGCGTCTGGCCCTGCAAAGCGACTACCTGACCGTGGCCCAGCGGCGCAAGATTGCGGGGGTACTGGGGGCGCGGCATCTGGTGGATGTGGAGGACGGCCTGATCCAGCAACGTGCGGTAAAGACCGCGGCGGAAATCGCCCTGATCCGCAAGGCCCTGCGCATCCAGGAACAGGCGTATGAAAGCACGCTGGCCTGGCTCAAACCGGGGCAAACCGAATCCCAGATCGCGGCCTACCTTGAATACCAGATGCGGATGTTGGGGGCCGATGGCCCGAGTTTCCCCACCATTGTGGCCGCCGATGCCAACGCGTCGCTGCCTCATGCGGTGCCTGGACCGCGCAAACTGCGGCGGGGGGGCAGCCTGCTGATCGATTGGGGGGCGCGTTACCGTGGTTATTGTTCGGACCTGACGCGGGTGATCGCCCTGGGCCGGATGCCCCCGCGCATCGGGGAGATCTACCGGATCGTTCTGGAGGCCCAACTGGCCGGCATCGCCGCCATCGCCCCGGGCCGGGACCTGGTGGAAGTGGACGCGGCGGCCCGCGGCGTGATAAAAAAGGCGGGCCTGGGCCGGCGTTTTGGTCACGGTCTGGGCCACGGAATCGGGCTGGACATCCACGAGCAGCCTACGCTGTCGCCCAAATCCAAGGGGGTTCTGGAACCGGGCCAGGTGGTCACCGTGGAGCCGGGGATATATCTTCCCGGTGTGGGCGGGGTACGCATTGAGGATGATGTGCTGGTGACGTCCACCGGGCATCAGGTGCTCAGCCGGCTGCCCAAGGACCTCGATTCGGTGGTCTTGCAGGTTCGGGCTTGACCGAACTGGTAAGGCGTGCCGCTAACCCCAAGACGTTCGGGCCAGCCCGAACCCGCGGCTATACGAGATTTCAAGGATTCCCTCATGGTTGATATGAAAAATCTGCGGTCCCTGGTCCGTCTGATGGTGGATAACGAACTGACCGAACTGGAAGTGCAGGATGAAAAGGGGGGCCGGGTGGCCCTGAAGCGGGCGCACGGACAGGCCCAGCCCCTGACGCACTATGGTCCAGCCCCGGTGGCGCCAGCCCCGGCGGCGCCGGCCCCCGCGGC
>JAJXSS010000410.1 GCA_021784455.1 Planctomycetota bacterium | reverse complement strand
CGATCCATAGACCCCACCGTTGCTGATGGTGAAGGTGCCGCCCTTGAGTTCGTGCAGTTCGATCCTGTTGGCCTGGGCCCGCTGGGCGAAGTCGGCGATGGTCCGTTCGATTTCCGCGAAGCTCAGGCGCTCGGCATGGCGCAATACCGGCACCACCAGCCCCTTGCCGGCGCCGATCGCGATACCGATGTCGAAGTAATTGTGATACACGATCGAGTTGTCGCGGATGCAGGCGTTCAGGGCGGGGAACTGCTTCAGGGCGTGGATGGAGGCCTTGACGAAGAACGACATCAACCCCAGCTTGATGCCGTATTTCTCCTGAAACACCGACTGCACGGCCGCCCGCAGCGTTTTCCAGGCCGACAGGTCGATCTCGTTGAAGGTGGTCAGCAGGGCCGCCGCATGTACCGCCTGCACCAGCCGTTGGGCGATGCGCTGGCGGATGGGGCTCATCGGCACCACCTCTTCATCGAGTTCCTGGAGTCCGGAAGGAGACTCGACGGGGCCTGGCGCCGGTGGAGCCGGCGGGGTCTCAACCTCATGAGGCTTCGGCTCCGCCTCCATTCCGCTGGCGGGCGCGGGAACGAGGGCGGGCCGAGGAGCGACGCCGACGGACCCGCTTGGTTCGGGGGGGCCGCCGGCCGGGGACATTAGGCCCTTCTTCGGCTGCATCTGGGCGGGTGCCGTCTGTGCCGCCGGGGTCACTTCTTCCTCGATATACCCGATCACCTCACCCACCCGGACGGTGTCTCCGTCAGCTTTCAGCGTCGCCCCCAGCCGGCCGGCCGCAGGCGAAGGCAATTCCAGCGTGGCCTTGTCGGTTTCCAACTCCGCCACCGGCTCATCGCGCTGGACGCTGTCCCCGGCAGCTTTCATCCACCGCGCAAGGCGGCCCTCGGTAATTGATTCACCCACTTCCGGCACTTTGATTTCAATCCGCATGGCATCCTCAGTATTGGGGGGGCGGGGTCATCCCCCCAGAGCTTCCTTGAGCAGTTGCGCCTGTTCGAGATGGTGGCGTTTCACCCAGCCCGTGGCCGGGCTGGCGGAGGCGGGCCGGCTTACCACACGCAGCGGCCATCGGCCGAAAGCCTGGTCCCCCAGCTCCTGCCGCAGGTGCAGCCAGGCCCCCATATTCAGCGGTTCTTCCTGGACCCAAAGCGCCGGCGTTCCCGCCCCATAAGGGGCCAGGGCCTCCTCCAGCTCGCGACGAGGGAAGGGGTAGAGTTCCTCAACGCTGACCAAGGCGATGTCCCTCAGGCTGCGGGCATCGCGCTCGTGCTCCAGTTCGTAACGGATCTTCCCGCTGCACAAAAGGATCCGCCGGACACCGGACTCATTGCCGCCGCGATCGGCAATAACGCGCTGGAAGCGACCTTCGGCCAGCTCCGCCAGGCTCGAGACCGCCTGGGGGTGTCGCAGCAGGCTCTTGGGTGTCAGGACAATCAGCGGCTTGCGCCAGTGCCGCAGCACCTGCCGCCGCAGTAGGTGGAAGTATTGGGCGGGTGTCGAGGGCACTGCCACCTGAATGTTGTCCTGAGCCCCCAGACGCAGAAAGCGTTCCAGACGGGCGCTGGAATGCTCGGGGCCCTGGCCCTCCAGGCCGTGCGGCAGCAGCAGCACCAGGCCACTCAGCCGCTGCCATTTCTCCTCGGCGCTGACAATAAACTGATCGATGATCACCTGGGCCGCGTTGCAGAAGTCCCCGAACTGCGCCTCCCACAGCACCAGCCCCTGCGGGCAATCCAGGCTGTAACCATACTCGAACCCCAGAACCCCCGCTTCGGAAAGCGGGCTGTTGATGATCTCGACCGGCCCCTGGCCATCGGCCAGATGCTGCAGGGGCACGTAGGGGTGATCGTCCTCCACATCGTGCAGCACGGCATGGCGCTGGCTGAAGGTGCCGCGTTGGGAATCCTGGCCGCTGAGGCGCACGGGATGTCCCTGCACGGCCACGCTGGCCAGTGCCAAAGCCTCGGCCGCCGCCCAGTCCAGGGGCCTCCGACCCCCGGCCATCTCCTGACGCCGGCTCAGCCATGGCTTGAGTTTGGGGTGGAGGTGAAATCCCGGGGGCAGGCGGTGGAGCGAGTCGAGCAGGTCCACCAGATGGATCCGGTCCATGGCTGTCGCAATCGAGTCGGCCGGGCTGGCCGGTCCGCCGTGGTATGCCTGCCAGACGCCCCCCAGCGTTTGTCCGGTCGGTCCGGCCTTCGCCTCCCGGGCCAGCGACAATTCCTCTTCCAGGTGTGCCGTGCGATGCTGGGCAAGCTGGTCTGCTTCCTGGCGCGTGATTTCCCCCAGCGCGAGCAGATGGTCCCGGTAGTTTTCACGCACAGAAGGCCGGCGCTCGATGATCTCGTAAACACGCGGCTGAGTAAACGCCGGCTCATCTCCTTCGCTGTGGCCGCGCCGGCGGTAACAGAACATGTCGATCATCACATCCCGGGCGAACTGCTGGCGGAATTCCAGCGCCAGCCAGGTCACCTGGGCCACCGCTTCGGGGTCTTCGCCATTGACGTGGAAAATCGGGATCTGAAGCATGCGGGCCACATCCGAGCAGTAGATGGTCGAGCGTCCCTCGGCCGGCGGCGTGGTGAAGCCAAGCTGGTTGTTGAGGATAATGTGCAGCGTTCCGCCCACTGTGAAACCCGGCAACTGGCTCAAATTCAGCGTTTCCTGCACGAGGCCTTCGCCGGCAAAGGCGGCGTCACCGTGGATCAGGATCACCAGGCTGCGGCTGCCTCGCGGCCGCTCGCCGCGGCGATCCTGCTTGGCCCGCATTCGTCCCAAGGCCACCGGGTTTACAAATTCCAGGTGGCTGGGGTTGAAGCACAAGGACAAGTGTACGCGGCACTTTGAGTGCGTCGGCCAGTCGCTGCTGTAGCCCAGGTGATAGCGTACGTCGCCACCGGCCGATTCGAGGGGCAGGTAGTCCTTCTCAAACTCACGGAAAATCTGTCGGGGGCTCTTGCCGATGATGTTGGCCAGCACGTTCAGCCGCCCACGGTGGGCCATGCCCAGCACCACGCTGTCGATGGTCATGTCCCCGGCCTTCTCCAGGGCCAGGTCCAGCAGCGGCAGCAGGCTTTCGGCCCCCTCCAGCGAGAAGCTCTTGGCGCCTACGAACTTCCTCTGCAGAAACTCCTCGAAGACGGCCGCGTCGATCAACCGGCGCAGAATGCGGAACTGGTCGCGCCGCAACAGGGCCACGCGGTTCTCGCATCCCTCCATGCGTGCCTCCAGCCACTGGCGGATGGCCAGGTCGTCGATGTGCATGAACTGCGCCCCGATGGAGCGGCAGTAGGTGTTCCGCAGCTTCTGGATGAGCTGGCCCAGAGACAGCAGGCCCCGGCCCTGTGGGCCAAAGGAGACCTGCCGGTCAAGTTCGTCTTGGGTAAACCCGTAAAACGCCGGGTCCAGTTCTGCCGGTACAGGCCGGGGCACGCCCAGGGGATCCACGGCCGCAATGATGTGTCCCCGCACCCGGTAGTTGCGAATCATCTGGTCGGCACGGAACTGCAGGCTGGCGGGCGTGGTCGACGTGGCCCCCGCGGGTGGCGCTTGCAGCGCAGGCCCGGAATTGAAAGCGCTGCGCGGCTGAAACGACGGTCCCAAACGTGCTTCCTGGCCGCCAAATCCGTTCGCCGGTATGTTTTGAAAATAGCGCTTCCATTCGGGGGTGACGGATGCGGCATCCTTGAGGTAAGCGACATAAAGCTGCTCGACCACGCTGACACTGAGGCACCCAGGCAGCTCTTCGGTTGTATCCATGCGATGCTTCCCTTCGCTGCGGATGGGGCAGGTACCTCTGCGGGGGCTCCTCGGAAAGCCGGGGCTCGGTGGCCAAGTCCTCGTGACCGGGGCGTGCGTCGTAACGCCCGAAGGCGCTGGAGATTAATCGCGTCAACGTGGCCGCAGTCAAGTCAAATATCCTCTGGCCAGCGTTTCTTGGGTGCGATGGAGCGCTGCCCCGCGGCGTAGGCATACAATTGGTCGCGTGCATCTTGGCGCTGGCCGCACAACCGCCTGGCTGGACCAAGGCACTTTCAGATGGAT
>JAJXSS010000409.1 GCA_021784455.1 Planctomycetota bacterium | reverse complement strand
GTCCTGCCCGCCCGCATGCCCAACCTGCTGGTCAACGGCTCCACCGGCATCGCCGTGGGCATGGCCACCAACATCCCCCCGCACAACCTGGCCGAGGTGTGCCGGGCGCTTCTGAAGCTGCTGGATGATCCGGAAATCAAGATCTACCAGCTTGTGGCCAACGACGCCATCCAGGGGCCGGATTTCCCCACCGGCGGCCAGATCCTGAACACCCGCGAGGAAATCCGCGAGATCTACAAGACCGGCCAGGGCGCCATCCGCCTGCGCGCCACCTGGCAGGCCGGCCCCATCACCCGCGGGGGCAAGGCCATTTACATCACCTCCATCCCCTACACCGTCAACAAGGCCACGCTGGTCGAGGCCATCGCCCAGGTGGTCCTGTCCCGCAAGCTGCCGCCCCTGGTGGATGTGAAGGACCTGTCCGCCGAAGACGTGCGCATCGAGCTGACGCTCAAAAAGGACGCCGATGAGCAGATGGTGATGGCGTACCTGTGCAAGCACACGCCGCTGCAGACCAACTTCAACGTCAACCTGACCTGCCTGGTGCCCACGGAGAACCCCGAGGTGGGCCGGCCGGACCGCCTGGATCTCAAGGAAATCCTCTGGCACTTCCTGCACTTCCGCCTGGAAGTGGTCACGAAACGGCTGGAACACGAACTGGCCGAGCTGAACAGGCGCATCCACATCCTCGAGGGCTTCGCCCAGGTCTTCGATGCCCTGGATGAGATCATCAAGATCATCCGCAAATCCGAGGGCAAGGCGGACGCGGCCAAGAAGATCATCGAACGCTTCAAGCTGGATGAAGAGCAGACCGATGCCATCCTGGAATTGAAGCTCTACCGCCTGGCCCGGCTCGAGATCCAGATCATCCTGGATGAACTGGAGACCAGGAAGAAGCGCGTGCGCGAGATCAAGAAGCTCTTGAACGAGGAGGAGGCCACCGGCCGCTGGGGCCTGGTGCGCCAGGAAATCCAGGAGCTGCTTACCAAGTACGGCCCCACTTCCGGGGGGGGCAAGGACAAGGACCGCGGCCGGCGCCGCACCCTCATCGAGGCCGTGACCGATGAGCCGGAATACTCCGCCGAGGACTTCATCATCGAGGAGGACAACGTCGTCATCCTCTCCCGCGACGGCTGGGTCAAACGCCAGAAGGAAATCAAGGATGCCTCCAGCACGCGCCTGCGCGAAGGTGACAGCGTGCTGGCGGTGCAGCCCGGCAGCACGCGGGCCACGATCGCGTTTTTCTCCAACTACGGCACCTGCTATTCGGCCCGGATTGCCGACCTCCCCGCCTCCACGGGCTACGGTGAGCCGATCCAGAAGTTCTTCAAGCTCAAGGATGGTGAAAAGATCGTGGCGGCCATCAGCCTGGACCCGCGGGTGACCTCGGGCATCAAGGCGGCGGACGCCCCCAAATTGGCCCCGTCCAAGGGCAAAAAAGCCGCCGCCACGGAAGAAACGCCGGTGGTGGTGCCGCCCACGCATACCCTGGCCGCCACCAGCGACGGCTACGCGCTGCGCTTTTCCCTCGAGCCGTTCCTCGAACCCAGCACACGCTCCGGCCGGCGCTATGCCCGACCCTCCGGCGCCGGCACCCCTGGCGGCGCCGAGGTCACGGGCGTGTCCCTCACCCGCGGCACCGAGATCATCCTGGCCGCCACCCACCAGGCCCACGCCATGGTGTGCCAGGTCCAGGAGGTCAACTTCCTGGCCGGGCCGGGCAAGGGCGTGCTCCTGATCAAACTGCAGAAAGAGGACGACCGACTGCTGGGCTTCATCCTGGTGCACGATTCGGAACGCAAGCAGCTCATGGTTGAGACCAGCCGCGGGGCCGAGCAGTCGATCAGCACGGCCAAGTATGAGATCACCGGCCGGGGTGGCAAGGGCCGCGAAGCGATGAAAACCGGCACCTTCGAACGCATCAAGTGGGAAGCCATGGCCGATGAGGCCGAAGTGCCCGCCATGCTCGAGGAAGAGTCATAAGCCAGACTCTCGACCGCGTGAGGAGCCTGGTTGTGCGCGGCGCGGTGCGGGGGTCTGAACATGGGAACGAGGAACTGGACAGGGACGGGCTCGGCGTGCGCCAGGCGTTTGAGGAATCGGCAGGTGCGATCGCGGTCCCAGCGTATTGGTTCTGGAGCGGGATGCCGAGGGTCAACCGATCCATATCGTCTTGGCAATATCATAGGGCCGAGGCCCTGCCGTATTGGTGACCGCCTGCCGGCCAGACCCCAGGAAGTGGACCTCCGACTTCACGAGAAGACGCCGATGAAACCCTGTCGCGTAAAAAAACTGACCCATGAAGGCGATCGGGTTGCCGAGGTAGAAGTCCAGATGCTGGACGACGGCGCCTGGGGGGCGATGAGGTCAAAACCGGACGCCCTCAAGCGGGAGAAGGTGCGCCAGGCCCTGCGGACGGGGGATTCCAAAACTGTCGAACCAATGGCTCGGTTGCACCGGCTGAAGCCGAGGCACGCGGCGTAAACACACCATCCCCGGGTGGCTCCATTTGCCTCACCCTCCCGGCAGGCCGGGACCGGCCCCTCTAGACCCGAAGGCTCAGCCGGTCGCACAGCGCCGTCAGCCGCTTGCGGAAGGTCTCCAGGGCCGCATCCGGATCACGGTGGTACAAGGGCCCGATCCACTGGGCGCACAGGTACGTGTTGGCGTCATGTCCGGCCAGGGTGGTCAAGACCTGCTCCACCGGGGCCTGGCCATCGCCCAGCGGGGTGGGCAGGACGCCATCGGCCGTGAACACCGCATCGTGCAGCCGCACCAGGCGCAGCAGCCCGCGGAGATGCCCCAGCGTGGCCGGGGGGTCTTCCCCGGCCCGCGCCGTTTCGACCAGGTCCCAGACCACGCCCACGTTGCGGGCCTGGGCTTGGCCGATCAGGGCCGCCAGATCCGCCCCCGTCGCGCAGGGCGGGTGCGTCTCCAGCCAGACTTCCACGTTGTACGAGTCGGCCAGCGTGGCCGCAAAACGCAGCCGGTCCACCAGCACCTGCTCGTACTCATACGCGGTCATGGTGCGCGGCCGGTCCCCCACGAACAGGCGCAACCCGCGCGCCCCCAGGTTGCCCGCCAGTTCCAGACGCGTGGCCAGGTGCTCCGTGACGTGCGGATGGGCCAGTTCCAGACTGGTCGCCAAACCCACCGCTTCCGTGTCGTTGTCTTGCAGCAGGCCGCGCAGACGCTTCTGCTCGTAGGGCTCGATGTAGGGCTCGGCGCCGTGAGCCTGGCGGGCATCGCAGCGGAATTCCAGGCCCCGGAACTCCCAGCGCTGGGCCGCCGCCACCAGACGTTCCGTGGTCCACTCGGGTCCGACAAAGGTGGATAGACACAGCTCCATGGGGAGGCACCTTCCTCGACCTATTCCAATGCATCGGCCAATCCGGCCGCGCCGATCAGCCCAAACCGTCCTGCGCCCCTGCCGCAGCAAGAGACGCTAAACCCCCACACCCTGATGCTCTACGCTATAATCCGCGATCCGGTTGGCGCGCCAGCCGCATTTAGGCGTAAATTCTGTCGAAAGGTGGTATCCCGTGCCTGCGCAACGCATCTGGCTCAACGGCAAGCTGGTTCCCCGCGAGAAAGCCGTGGTCAGCGTGTATGACCACGGCCTCCTGTACGGGGATGGTGTGTTCGAAGGCATCCGGGCCTACCACGGCCGGGTGTTCAAGCTGGCCGCCCACCTGCAGCGCCTGGAACTGTCCGCCCGCTCCATCCGCCTGAAGCTGCCCTACACCGCCGCCCAACTGGCCCAGGGCATCCGGGCTACCCTCAAGGCCAACCGCCGCCAGGATGCCTACATCCGCTTGTGCGCCACTCGGGGGGTCGGAACTTTGGGGCTGAACCCCTTCACCTGCGCCCGGTCCAACGTCTTCATCATCGTAGACGATATCGCCCTGTACCCCCGGGCCCTGTATGACAAGGGCATGGCCGTGGTCACCGCCTCCACCGTGCGCACCCACCCCGCGGCCCTGTCCCCGCGCATCAAGAGCATGAACTACCTCAACAACATCCTGGCCAAGATCGAGGCCATCGATGCCGGTGTGCCCGAGGCCGT
>JAJXSS010000408.1 GCA_021784455.1 Planctomycetota bacterium | reverse complement strand
CGGCCCGCATTTTGCCCCACCGCCAGTTTGGAGGAGTCAAAGCGCTCGATGATGCCGGCCGCCACCAGTTCTTCGACGCTGTGGGCCTGAATGACCTCCAAATCGCCGAAGCGGCGCATGGCCTGGATATGTCTTTCGTTGAGGCGCACCCCGGCGTTCAATAGCTTCTGGCCGGATATGGAAAAAATATGCTCAGGAAAGCACTGGCCCGGTACCAGATTGTTGATCCGGATTTTCTGCATGACAAACAAAACCCCCGCCGCCCCTGCTGGTGGACTTCATCCGGCGCCGACGCGACGCGGTGATCCCTGGGATCATCGGCTTACCTATTGGCATCGGCTGTGCTCTGGAACCACTTGACCGCGCCAGAAGAGAAAACTTGCCGCCGAAGGCCGGCCGTGGGTTAGGCGCAATGGGGCAAGCCAGCTAATCTGGAGGTTTTGTAGAACCGATAATCAGCAAATTCCTGCCATACAGAAAGGCTTCGCATGGGTTCCCCTGCCCCTTTAATGCTTAGTATCAGCGGTTTGCGCGGCCTGATCGGGGCCAGCCTGACTCCGCCCGTAGCCGCCCGCTATGCGGCGGCCTTTGCCTCCTGGCTCAAGACCCACAGCCGCCAGGGGCCATGCGCTCAGCCCCGGGTGGTGATCGGCCGGGATTCACGGCCCTCGGGCCAGATGATCGAACTGGCGGCGGCAGCCGGGCTGATCGCCTGCGGCTGCCGGGTGACGACCCTGGGCATCGCTACCACCCCGGCCGTGGGCATCATGACCGAGCATCTGGGGGCCGATGGCGGCATGGTCATTACCGCCAGCCACAACCCCATCATCTGGAATGGCATCAAGTGCCTGACCTTTGCGGGGGTCGCCCCGCCGGCCGAGGCGGCGCAGAACATCATTGCCCGCTTTGGCCAGAACCAGGCTCTCTACGCCGCCGTGGAAACCCTGGCGCCGCTGCAGGCCGATGACAGCACCGCCCGGGTGCATGTGGATCGTGTCCTTAGGCACATTGATGTGCCGGCCGTGCAGCGGCGGAAGTTGAAGGTGGTCCTGGATTCTGTCCACGGAGCCGGCGGCCCGTCGACGGCACTCTTGCTGGAGAAGCTGGGGGTCCAGGTCATCCATCTATATGCCGAGCCCACGGGACTGTTCCCTCATCCACCCGAGCCGACGAAGCAGAATCTCACCGGTTTGGGCGCTGCGGTGCGACGCGAGCAGGCGGATGCGGGTTTCGCCCAGGACCCGGATGCGGACCGCCTGGCCCTGGTGGACGAGCAAGGGACCTACATCGGGGAGGAATACACGCTGGCCCTGAGCGTGTGGCACCTGCTGGAAAAGCGGCAGGCGGCGGCACAGGCTCCGGGCGCCGTGCTGGCGGCCAATCTGTCCACCAGCCGGATGATCGATGATGTCGCGCACCAATACGGAGCCACCGTCGTGCGGACGCCGGTGGGTGAAGCCAACGTGGCGGCGGCCATGCGCCAGCACCAGGCCTACGCCGGGGGGGAAGGCAACGGGGGGGTGATCTTCCCGCCGGTGGGTTACATCCGCGACAGCCTGACGGGCATCGCCCTGGTCTGTGAGATGCTGGCCCGGCGGCAAATGCCCCTGTCGCAGGTGGTGGGGGCAATACCCAGCTACGCCATCGTCAAGGACAAGGTGGATGCGGCTCCGGCGTTGATGGCCTCGCTGGCCCAGCGCATGCGGCAAGCCTTCGCGGCGCAGAAGCTGGACACCCAGGATGGCGTGCGCGTGGACTGGCCGGACCGGTGGGTTCATGTGCGGCCCAGCAATACCGAGCCGATTGTGCGGCTGATCGCCGAGGCGCGCGATGAAGGCGCCGCCCAGGCCCTGATCGCCCAGGCCAAGCACGCCCTGGGCCTGTGAGCGCGGCTGCGCCAGGACCAGGTCCGGCGTTTCCCCCGCTGGCCAACGCTCCGGCCGCCAGCGGGCCACAGCGCTAAGATTCCCCTATGCAATGCAACATTGACCGAACGGGTCGCATCTTGCGGGCTATTTGGGGGGCCGGACTGCTCTTGGCAGCCGGAGTGCTGGCCATCCTGGCCTGGGTGGGGCTGGGCCCGGTGCGTCTTTGGGTGGCCCTGAGCGTGCTGCTGGCGCTGGGCGGTGTGTTTGCACTGTTCGAGGCGCGGCGAGGCTGGTGCGCGGTCCGCGCCCTGGGGATCAAGACCCCGATGTAGAGCCTTGCGCCCACCGGTCAAGCGGGCCGGCCGGCCAGGCAGGTGACTTGTACCTGCCGGGTCCGGGGGCCATCAAACTCGCAAAACCAGATACCCTGCCACGTCCCCAGCCCCATCCGGCCCTGACTGACCGGGATACTGACGCTGCTGCCCATCAGACTGGCCTTGATGTGGGCGGCCGAATTGCCCTCCCCATGGCGGTAAAACGGCTGCTCCCAGGGCACCATCTGCTCCAACTGGGCCAGAACGTCGCGTGCCACATCGGGATCAGCATTCTCGTTGATCGTCACCCCGGCGGTCGTGTGCGGGACAAAGACGATGACCAAGCCGTCCCGGACATTGGCCCGGGCAAGGGCGGTCTGGACCTGAGGGGTGATGTCCTGCACTTCACAGCGCGCCCGGGTCGCGATGGAGAAAGTCACCATGCAGGCATCTTACCCCACGGGGCCGGACTGGCGAGGATCCAGCCACGGAGGTTCGGCCCTGGCCGAACGCAGAACGAGCGCTGGGAGCCAGGATGTTCGGCCAGAACCGCACCTACGGCGCCAACCTTTCGATCACCCATCCTGCAGCGACGCGGCGATAGCGCAGGCGGTCGTGCAGACGATTGGGCCGGCCCTGCCAGAACTCCATCGCCTCGGGGACGACACGATAGCCGCCCCAGAATTCCGGCAAGGGCACCGGCTGGTTCGGGTGGCGCCGCTCCAGATCGGCATAGGCCTGTTCCAGGGCGGCGCGGCCAGGCACAACGGTACTCTGCTCCGAGATGCTGGCGGCCAACTGGCTACCGCGCGGCCGGCGGTGGAAATACGCCTCCGACTCCTCGCGGCTGGTGCGGATGACGCAGCCCTCGATGCGCACCGACCGTTCCAGCACCTCCCAGTAGAAGACCAGAGCCGCCCGCGGATTGGCCTCCAGTTCCGCCCCCTTGCGGCTGGTGTAGTTGGTGAAGAAGACGAAGCCTGCCTCATCAAACTGCTTGAGCAGCACGACCCGGGCGGATGGCCGGCCCTCCGGCGTGGCGGTGGCCAGGGTCATGGCGTTGGGCTGAAGAATGCCGGCGGCCTCGGCCTCGGCCAGCCACCGGCCGAACTGGCCGATGGGGTCACCAGCCGCATTCGCCTCATCCAATCGGCCCAGGGCATATTTCTGACGAAGGTCTTCCAGGGTCATGCGGGATCGTAGGGGGGGCAAATCTTCGGACCCACCTCCTCCCGGCGATGAGGGGGCGGTGGCGATGATATGGCCGGCCAAACACCCATTATTGGGCGAAGATGCCTGAACCTCCAGGACTCGTCCCGGGTCGCCCGGTGGCCTTATCCCCTCCCTTACTCCTGATTTCGACGGCGGTCGGCGTTACTGCTAAGATTCCAAACACAAGACCCCAGTCTCCAGTGGCGGGGTTTCGCGGAGACCCATCGTGTTCCCAATTGTCGAGGCGCGGCTTCTGGCGCCGGATGTCAAGCTGTTTGTGATCGAAGCTCCCCGCATCGCCAAGGCGCGGCGGGCCGGCCAGTTCGTCATCCTGCGCGTGCATGAGCAGGGCGAACGCATCCCCCTGACCATCGCGGCTGCCGATGCGGCTCAGGGCACGATCACGATCATCGTGCAGGGCATCGGCAAGACCACCAAGATGCTCAACCTGCTCGAAGCGGGCGACACCATCCCCGACGTGGTCGGCCCGCTGGGTAAGCCCTCGGACATCGAACGCTACGGCACGGTGGTGGTGATCGGCGGCGGCGTGGGCACGGCCATCGCGTACCCCACGGCCGTAGCCATGAAGCAGGCCGGCAACCATGTGATCTCGATCGTGGGATCACGCACCAAAGAACTGCTGATCCTGGAAGATGAAGTACGGGCCACCAGCGATGAAACGTTCATCCTGAC
>JAJXSS010000022.1 GCA_021784455.1 Planctomycetota bacterium | reverse complement strand
TGGCGATCATCAGGCCCATGCCATCCCAGCGGTCGGGGGCATAGCCGATCTGGAAGGCCTCGATCATCGGCGGGCTGATTTTCCGGCTGGCCACATAATCACGTACCCGTTTCCCGTGCTCGGCATGCTGGAAAACGCTGCGAAAGAACCCCGCGGCCTGTTCGTGGGCCTGAAGCATGCGCTGCCGGTCGGTCGGGCCCTGCTCGGCATCGGCCCCCGCTCCATCGCGGTGGCGTTCGGGGATTTTGATGCCGGCCCGGTCGGCCAGATACCTCAGGGCCTCGGGAAAGGTCATCTTGTGGTAGGCGATCACGAACGAGAAGACATCTCCACCCGCCCCGCAGGCGAAGCACTTGTAGATCTGCTTCGCCGGGGAGACGTACATGGAAGGGTTCTTGTCATCATGGAACGGGCACAGGCCGATGAATTCCTTGCCGCGCGGGCGCAGCGCCACATGCTCACCGATGAGGCGCACCACATCGGTGGACTGTTGCACGCGCAACTTGGTGTCATCTTGGAGGATTGGCACCCCTGGACCTCGCAAAGCACCCTCAACCCCCCACGGAAAAAGTTGGCCCGTAAGCAACTGCTTACACCGACCACCTACTACGCCGGTGGCTCGGAGCACGGCTGGGGGGTCGATTGGTCCCGGGGGCTGTGGTTATAAGGTAAGCCGCCCGTGGTTGACCCATCCCGATGCGAAAAGCCTTCCTCCTGCTTCCTTAACGATTAGCACATACGGCCCGGCAGTCAACTCAAACCGGCAAGGAAAGCGCAGGAACGTCAGAAAACCCAGAAACCGCCGAGGGCCGCACGCAGGTCTGCTCTTGGGTTTCTGCGGCTACGGTAAAGCGTCTTTGGGTCATGCCGCCGGAGCGGCTTCTTCGGCCTTCTGCGGCCGGTACACGTATTTGCGTTTGACGGGCTTGACCACCAGACCGGCCTTGATGGCCTTGGCGGACACCTTGATGCGTTTGACCGACCCATCCACCACCGCCGTGATGGTGCGCAGGTTGGGCTTGAACGTGCGTTTGGTTCGGCCGGTGATCTTCACACCCACGCCCCCCAGATACTTGGCCTTGCCGCGCCGGGTGTACTGGAAGCCGGTGGCAGTTTTCTTGCCGGTGAAGTAGCAGACTCGGGGCATCGCTCTGACCTCTCGCTGGTAGGGGTGGAGTCTTTCGACCCCACTGGGGATGGTGTACAGGTGTCACGCAGACGCCGCGTAAGGCGGAACACAAGAGTGTACCGCAAGCGTCGGCCAACGCAAGTCACCTTTTGCGTATCTTTACCCCATGAGCCACAGGAAACCATCCGATCCGTGATTCGAGGTCACCAACTATAGACCCGAGACGGTGCTTTGCGCGGCCGCCGACCGGCGGCCAGCAGGACGACCGCCGCCAAGCCCAGGGTGGACAGCCCTGCGGTCATCGGCTCGGGCACGCTGGTGGTGACAGCGGCGGGCGTGAAATCCATGCCCAGGGTGAAGTCATTAGTTATGGCAATCCCCGTGTCGCCGATCAGGTGCGTGGCCCCGGTGTGGAGGTCCACCGTGCCCAGGTAGTAGTCGGGCCCGGGCCCCAGCAGGGTGGCATACAGATTGCCGCTGGGGTCGAAGGCCAGGCTCTGCGCGGACAGCGTCGTGGAGGGATTGGCCGCATCATAGAGCGGCCCCAGGAGCGAGGGATTGCCCGTGACGGGGTCAATCTGGAAGAGCGGCGCCCCGAACGGCGCCAGGGCCCCGTACAGATTCCCGGCCGGGTCAAAGGCGGCATCATAGGTCGCGGGCGTGAGGCCGATCTGGGTCAGGGCCCCCGTCGTCTTGTCGATTGTGAACAGGGGATTGTCGACCACGCCATTGGCGATGGACAGGCCGTACAGGGTGTTGTCCGGGGCCACGGCCATGGACAGGATGGCCCCATTGGTGACCGGGCCGATGGGCGTCACCGCCCCGGTGGCCAAGTTGTACTGGCCCAGTTGGCCGCCGGGGTTTCCGCTGCCGCCGCCGATCTCGGTGAACGCCTGGCCCGACTGATCAATCGCCAAGCTCGGCGTGATCGCTCCTGACAGGCCGTTGGGACCCACCAGCGTGGCCAAGCCGGTGCTGGTGTTCACCGAGGTCAGGGCCGTGAAGGCCGCGTTTTGATCGCCCACCACCATGTAAAGGGTGGCCCGGGCGGCCCCCATCCCGAAGGTCAACAAAGCCGCCACCGCCAAAAGCAGAAATCGCCCGCGCATGATCCCGCCCTCCTTTGCCAGAGTAATGTTGCGGCAATGTTAGGCCGCAGGGGCGGGCACAGGCAAAAGGGGCCAGAGGACAAGTTCTGGGTCCGGGGTCCGGCCCAAGCGGAGTATGGAAAGCGGTCTGGGGCCTGTAACCGGTGGCGGGTGAGGGGTCAGGAATCAGTCCCCCTGCCAGGAGCCTGACCATAGACCGCGGCGTCCAGCACTCTTCCCCCCCCCCGGGATCACCGTTTCTTCGCGTTCCCGGTATCATCTGCGGCATGATCGCTCGGATCAGTGGCATACTGGATGCTCTGGATGGCAACAGCGCTCTGGTTCGTCCCGAGGGCGGACTGGTGTACGAAGTGCTGGTTTCGGCCTATACGGCCGGGCGGCTGGGCGGGTCTATTGGCCAGCCAGTCACCTTGCAGACCTTCCACTGGATGCAGTCGGACAACCAGGGCACCACGCTGGTGCCGCGTCTGGCCGGGTTCCTTTCCAGCGAGGACCGGCGCTTCTTCGAGCTCTTCACCACGTGCAAGGGCATCGGCAACCGCCGGGCCCTGCGTTCCATGGCCATCAGCACCGCCCAGATCGCCGCGGCCATTGCCGACCGGGATGTGGCGATGCTGACCAGCCTGCCCGAAATCGGCAAGCGCACGGCGGAGACCATCGTGGCCACGCTGTCGGGCAAGGTAGATGGGTTCCTGCAACTGAGCGTTCCCGGCCCCGCCCCCGGAAGCTCCGGGTCTGGCGGCGCCCATTCCGGGGGCGGGGGCCTGGCCCGCGAAGCCCTGGAAGTGCTGGCCCAACTCGGCGAGAACCGCACCCAGGCCCTGAACTGGATCGAGCAGGTGCTGAGCCAGAAGGATCGGCCGCGGGATGTGCAGGACCTGGTGTCGCGGGTGTATCAGCTCAAAGCGGGGACATGACGGCCCCCCGCCTTGCGATGCACACTCAAGCATCGCCCGAACCGGATGCTTCCCGGCCCGCGGTTGGCGGCAGCAGTTCCACCGGGAACACGCTGTACAGCACCGGCCCGTGGGCGGGGATCAAGAGCATCTCAAACTGCCAGTCCACGCGCGGGGTTTGCAGCGGAGCCCAGGGTCGGGACCAGGGCAGGTCCTTGCGCGTGGCCTCGAACTCATGCTCGATGGTGGCGGCGGGACCGGCCGGGAAGGATGTGTCGCGGGCCAACACGGCCGAAAGCACGAACAGGCGCTTGCGGGTCAGGCCCGTGCTGTAGCAGCAGGTCAGGGCCAGACGCACCTCGCGCACGCGGGGAGCGCTGCGGAAAACCGGCGTCAGGCGCACGATCAGGGGCTGGCGCAACTGGAAGCGGGGCAAGGTGGCATCCAGCCGGGGCTCACCATAGGCGGCCCACAGGCGCACGCGCTTGATCAGGACCCATAAGGGGATCAGCCCGAGCACCGCATACAGCGCCAGGAAGACGCCCGCTTGCAGGTGGCTGGGCTCCCTGGCCACGGCCGCATAGTGCAGGGCCACGACTGCTCCATAGCCGTACCACAGCCCCACCGCCAGAAGGGCCCAGGCTGCGGCCGGGCCCAGTCGCTGGGCCGGGGCGATGCGGTACCAGTCATGGGGAGCCGCCAACTCGGCTACCGGTCCCCGGAACAGGCCCCGGAAGGCCCCGCCGCGGATCAACCGTACCAGCCCGATCAGGAGGATCGGCCCGGCCAGCAGGGCGAAGGTGTAAGGGGTGAAAATCGTCTGCGGCAGAAGGTACGCCTGGTCGGGGTCCTGCGGATTGACGTAGGCGGTGGTCTGGCTGTCGGGCTGGTAGCGCCGGGCCAGGGCCTTGGCCCAGGCTTCATCCCCCTGCACATCGAGCGGGGCCAGCCGGTGACCGGTGTGCACCCGGCCGCCGACCGCATAGGTGTACTCGACCGCCAGACGGGACGCCTCGGGCCCGGCCCAGCGCACCGCGCATTTGACGATGCGGGCCGGCACCGGCTGCCAGGTCCGAATGAGCCGGGCCTGTTGGAACGCCAGCGACCAGCCCCCCACCAGGCACAGCCCGGCCAACCCCAGCACAATCAGGATGACCACAAGAATGCGCATAAGTCTGGGGCCGGCCAGGTGGATTTGCCCTCTTCCTCGTCCGTCGTCAGTCTGCAATCTTCAAGCTGCCATCCCCAGTCTTCAATGCACTCCCTGCTCCGCCAGCCAGCGCTCGGCATCAATGGCCGCCTTGCAGCCCATGCCGGCGGCCGTGATGGCCTGGCGGTACACGGCATCCGCCACATCTCCGGCAGCGAACACCCCGGGAATGTTGGTGTAGGTGCGGAAGCCCTCCTTCAGCTTGACGTACCCCTTCTCATCCAAGTCCAGCCCCGAGCAGTCGAGGAACTTGGTGTTGGGGGTGTGGCCGATCGCCACGAAAAGGCCTTTGACGGGCAGGGTGGAATCGGCTCCGGTTTTGATGTTCTTGAGTTTCAGAGCTTCCAGCCGCTCCTGGCCCAGCACCTCCGTAACCACCGAATCCCAGATCACCTGGGCCTTGGGGCTTTCCAGGATGCGTTTCTGCATGGCCTTGCTGGCCCGGAACTCGTGGCGGCGATGGATCACATAAACCTTGGAAGCGAACTTGGTGAGGTAGCTGGCCTCTTCCATGGCCGTGTCGCCGCCGCCGATCACCGCCAGGGGCTGGTTGCGAAAGGCGGGCAGAGCCCCGTCGCAGACGGCACAGGCCGAGACCCCCCCGCCGCTGCGGGCCAGACGCTGCTCGTTGTCCAGGCCCAGCCAGTTGGCACTGGCCCCGGTGGCCACGATCACGGCATGCGTGCGTACCTCCTGGCCGGAGGCGGTGTGCAGTGCCAATGGCGACCGGGAGAAATCGCAGCGTTCAATGTCATCCGCCTCGATGCGGGTGCCGAAGCGCTGGGCCTGCTGGCGGAAGAGCTGCATCATCTGCGGTCCTTCCACGCTCTGGGGGAAGCCGGGGTAGTTCTCGACCTCCGTGGTGAGCATGAGCTGTCCGCCCGGAAGCTGGAGGGATGGGACCTGTTTGGGCAGGCCTTCGTAGACGACCGGACTGAGGTTGGCCCTGGCCGCATAGATGGCGGCCGTCCACCCGGCCGGACCGGACCCGATAATCACCACTTTTTCGACGCCTTGATTGTCATGCTCGCTCATAGTGGGCGGATTGTAGCAGCCCCTGGGCCGGCCTTCCGGCGGCAGGCGACACAACCCATGTGTTTGCGGCATGAGGCATTGTCAAGAGGCGCTGAGACGAGCCGCCGGCCACAAGGGCCGCCCGTTGTTCATACCCCGTCCACGCCGGTGGGAAGATTTGGGAGGGGACCATCAGCTTCCCCGGGCCGCGCGTACCAGGACTCGTTGCCACGCAACGGCCTGATCGTAGGATGCGGGGGAAAGCAGAGGTGGGTCCGAAGCCCCCCTACCGGGACCGGCCCCTAGGCCCGCATGGCCTGGGGGTCGAGGTTCATGCGCCGGCACCAGGCGATGTATTCCTGGGGGGCGATCTCGGAGGGTTTGATCTCGCTGCGCCCGCCCCAAAAGACGTTGGTGTAGGTCACCGGGATGCCCATCTGGGCCAGGTGGGCATCCATGGCCTTCTTGTGGGCCAGCAGCAGATCGCGGTCGGTGCCGTGGGCCACGGCCATGATGTTGACATGGTTGAAGGCCGCCCCCCCCTCGCGCCAATAGGCATGGGTCAGGATGTGGAAGCGCCCGACTTCGCAGCCGGCCTGTTCCTGGCACCCCTGGGGCACCGCCCAGTGGAACAGGGCATTGAAGCGGGTGACGCTCTGGCCATCGGCGAGGGGCTTGACGTGCTCCAAGAAGGTTGAGAACCGGCCGATAATCCCGCGCTGGTTCAGACGGGCCGCGACGGCGAGGAATTCTTGCGGGGTGACGCCGGCCTGCCGGGCCCGCAGCGTCCAGGGGTCGGCCACGATCTCGTCGGTGGTAAACTCGCGTTTGAGGGCCAGCAGCACCGCCCATTCCTCATCACTGAGCTGGATCTCGCGGATTTCGATGGGCTGGGCCGGGGCCGGGCTCATGTCGCCGGGGTGCAGGGCCCGGCGGCGCATATGCCCCACGCCCAGGGCAAAGAGCTTGCGGGCGGGCATGGTGATGCAATCCGTGGCCCCGACCTGCTGGGCCAGCACGTGGCAGTGCCGGGCCAGGGAAAAGCCCTGGGGCACCTTGACGGTGGTCCACAGGCGGTACGCGGCCCCGGCGATGGCGGCATCGGTAGTACGGATGACGACGTGACCGGTAAAGGGATCCTGCTGGAAGAACCAGTCAAAGGCAGCGTTCAGTTTCTGCGGGGGCACCTGCCACGCCACCAGGGCGCCGCTGGCCAGGTTGGTCGCCAGCAGGGTTTGACGCACGCGGCGGATGGTACCGGCCTGGAGCATGGCGCGGATGCGTTCCAGCACCAGCGCGGGCTCGATGCTCGAAAGATGGGCGATTTCATCGAACGGCCGGGGATGGAAGCCCTGGATGCGGTCTTCGGACACCGCCAGAATGCGCTGGTTGACGGGGTCATCGATGGCCGAAGGAATGGTGGTTACTTGCATAGGCAAGTTTAGGCGGGGTCAAGGCCTGGCGTTTGCGGTCGGATGTCGGGGGGCAGGAGTGGGTCCGGGATGATGCGACCCGAGACTTGAGACGCGAGGCAGGACATGCCCCGGCTCTTCGGCTACTATGCCTTTATGCCCCCCAAACCCATCCTGGCCAACGACCACCAGCGGCGCTGGGTGATCACAGGAATCATGGTGCTGCTGCTGCTGGCCTCGCTATCCTGGGCGTTTGTGCTGAGCTACCGGCCCACGCTGGCGGCCGCCGGCCTGACCATGCAACTGCCCGGCCGCTGGTCGGCTCAGGGTCCGGCCCGGATTACCCAGCTCTTTGCTCAGGAACAGGCCTTTCGCTCGGGAGGCTCGGCGGGCAACCAGCTCGTGGTGGCCATGCTGCAGCCCGGCACGGCGACCGATCTGAAGCAGGCGCTGCAACTGGCGGCGGTGGCCCTGATTGATCGTACCAGCCTGGAAGGCGGCCAGGCCGAAGGGCCGCTGCGTCTGCCGGCCCCCGGCCTCTCGTGCGTGGTGTTTTCAACGGTCGGTCTCGACCTGGGCCGCCACCTGGTGCGCGACCTTGAACTGACGGTCATCACCGACGGCACCCGCTACTGGGCCGTGCTGCTGACCACCATGGTCCCCGCGACCTCGCTGCAGCAGATGGCCCAGGCCCGGCAGGAGGTGCAGATGCGCTCCCAGGGCGTGCTGGACGCCCTCTGGCAGACGGTGCGTCCGGCCCAAGACGCCTCCTCGGCACCCACCAGCGCCCCGGTCTGACCGCATGAATCACAGAATCGCTGCCCCACGCCTGACGGAATCATCCGCCCCGGCGGCTGCCCGGTGCAGGGCCAAGGCTACAGCGGCCGATAGGTAAGAGATCATGAATCTGCAAGGAACAATCGGCGGATGGCGCCGCTCGCCCGCGGTGATGGGGCTGGTACTGGGCCTGGCCATGGTGATGGCGGTGGCCACTTCGGCCGCCCTTGCCGCGCCGGCCCAGGACACCGCTCTGGACACCTACCTCACGCGTGAAGTGTGGCACGATGATGCCTTCGGGGTGTCGCTGCGGCCACCCCTGGGCTCGCAACTGCGTCACGAGAGTGCCGACGATGTGCTGCTGGTGATCAGCGGGGACCCGGGATACGTCATTCGCGTGGTCATCCGCAAGAGCAAGGGCACCCTGGAAACCCGGGTAGAAAACACGCCGAAGGGTGCCGTGACCAAGGGCGACTGGACGGTCACGCAAGGCGACTTGACGATTCCCAAGGTTATGGAACTGTCGCGCGATCAGATCACGCTGTCGCGCCGGATTTCACCGCGTATCCTGGAACAGACGGACAAGCTGACCCTGGCCGGCCACCCCGCCGGGCGGATCTACTACAGCGTGCCCGATGCCAAGTTGGGGACATGGTGTCTGGGCCAAACCTTCATCCTGATCGATCCCCGCACCGTGCTGATGGTCACGCTCCAGGCTTCGACCCAGCACTTTCCGGCCGCACGGCCCATCTACCAGGCGGTGTGCGACTCGCTGCGGCTGGAAGACCCCCGCAAACTGGACGAAGCGCGCAAGAAACTGATCGAGAGCGGCCAGAAGTGGCAGCGGACGGTGAAATTTGAAGCTATCGCCGCGGTGGCCAGCCGGGAGCAGTGGTACCGCATTATCCAAAACGGTCTGGACGTGGGCTACATGCGCGTCAAGCTCAGCCCGGACAAGGAATTAGGCATGTCGGGGCTGCAATCGGTGGTGCAGGCCCGGCTGAAACTGGCCGACGGGGTGTATGACACGCTGGCCAAGTCATTCCTCAGCCAGGATATGGGTCAGGAAATCTGGTCGATCCAGACCACGCGCCGGCCGGCGGGCAGCGCCCCCCCAACGGTGCGGGGGCCGGCCGCAGCGGGCCAGGGGCAGCCCAACACGGTGACCTGGGTCGAATCCGGCCTGCGCACGGGGCCCCTCCTCCGCGTGACGCGCGAGGGGCCGGCAGGGATGGAACAGCACAAGTGGCCCACACCGGAAAGCGGGTACATCCCGCAGGTCGAACTGGTGGTGCTGGGCTCGCTGCTGCCGCACGACCACGCTGCCAGCTACGGCTTCTATGCCTATTACGCCAACTCGGGCAAGCTGACGCTGCGCACCGAGCGGGTGGTGCCGGGATCGGATGGCGGATATGCCGTCTATACGCGGACCAGCCTGGAACAGCCAGAACTCAAGTCGCGCTACGACAGCAGCGGTCAGCTTTTGGAACGCGATATGGGCGGAGGCCGCCGGCTGGTTCGCTCCTCCCAGGCCGACATCAAGGCCATCTGGAAGTCGAAGTAGCCCAGGCGTGGCCGGGGCGGAAGCTGGCCGGCCGGGCCTGTCTTAATCTGTGTCCGCATCAAGCGATACCTCGACCTTGAATCCGAACCCGCGCCGGTTGTCGATCCAGCGCAGCCAGGTGGGCCGGGCCTGGTACAGACACTCGACCTCCAGACGCTGGCGCAGGGCCGGCACCCTGTCCACGAAGGGGTAGCGCCGGGTGTAGACCTCCAAGCCGGCCCGCCGGGCGACGGGATCCGATAAGGCCACACACAGCACCTGCATCTGAAGGCCGCGGATGTCCTGCGGGCGGTCGGTGGGGGCAAAGACTGTGACTGCCGCCTGCGGGTGGCGGGCCAGATGCCGGCTGTGGGCCGACGCCGGACTGGAGACAAAGTACAGGTTCAGCCGGTCATCGGGGGCATACCACACGTTGGCGGCATGGGGGGAGCCATCGTCGGCAACGGTAGCCAGCCCTGCCGTGTTCTGACCGGCCAGAAAGGCCGCGATTTCGTCATGCAACGACGGTGTCATGGGGCCTGAGCATCCTGAAAGCGGGCCGGCCGGCAACCGGCCGCCCCCATCAGGATAACGCCGTGAGGGCGTTCTGATACACCTGGGGCACTTCGTCGGCAGCGGTCACGGTCGTGTTCAGATCGCGTAAGAGGCCATCGCGCAGGCCGTAGATCCAGCCGTGGACGTTGAGTTCCTGGCCGCGGGCCCAGGCCTCACGGGCGATCGAGGTGCGGCAGACGTTGGCCACCTGCTCGATCACGTTGAACTCGCAGAGCCGGTCGAGGGCGGCATTCGGATCGGCGACGGCCAGGCGGGCCGCGTGCTTTTGCCGCACATCCTCGACGTGGCGCAGCCAGTTGTCGCTCAGCCCCACCCGGGCGCCGCGCATGGCCGCCTGCACCCCGCTGCAGCCGTAATGGCCACAGACGATGATGTGACGCACTTTGAGGATCTCGACGGCGAACTGCATGACCGAGAGGCAGTTGAGATCGGTGTGCACCACCACATTGGCGATGTTACGGTGCACGAAGAGTTCACCGGGCAAGAGGCCCACGATCTGGTTGGCTGGAACGCGGCTGTCGGAACAGCCAATCCACAAGTAGCCCGGCGCCTGCTGCCGGGCCAGCTTGAGGAAGAAATCCGGTTCCTGGCGGCGCAGGCCGTCGGCCCAGGTCCGGTTGTTGGCAAAGAGTTGTTGAAGCGTTCGCATGTCCATCTCCGCTGGCTGGGCTGCAATGATAGGGCCCCAGCCGGGCGGAGTTCAGATCACGGCGGCCGGCACTTCGGTCTGCTGGAAGGCGGCCGCCAGCGCCTGGGCCAGATGCGGCGGGGTGATGGGCTTGCTCAGGACACCATTGCAGCCGGCCTCCTGGCAGTCGGCCCGTACATCCGACTCGGCATGGGCCGTCAGGGCAATGATGGGGCCGCGGTACCCGGCCTGGCGCAGCGTCCGCGTGGCGCCCAGGCCGTCCAGAACGGGCATCTGCATGTCCATCAGAATGGCGGCGACGGCAGGCTGATCCGGTGTTGCCCGCCCCCGCTCGACGGCTTCCTGCCCATTGCCGGCCAGGACGACATCGTAGCCCAGGGTCTTGAGGATCAGGCCCACGAGCGTGCGGTTATCGGCGGAATCATCGGCCAGCAGGATGCGCGGCCGGCCGGTCTGGGCCGATGGCGGCGACGGCGGTGCTGCGGCCGCGGCCGCGATCGGGCGTGCGGCGGCGGCGCCCCGCGGTTGGCTGGCCAGGCGGCTAGGCTGAATCATGGCAACCGATGCGTCACACCCGCTGTCCACAGTCAGGGAAAAGGTGGTGCCGATCCCCGGGGTGCTGACGACGGTGATGTCGCCTCCCAGCATGTGGGCCAGGCGGCGCGAAATCAGCAGCCCCAGGCCGGTTCCTCCGAAGCGGCGGCTGGTGGACTCATCCGCCTGGGTAAAGGCCTGGAAGAGCCGGGCGGTCTGCTCGGCGGTCATGCCAATCCCCGTGTCCACCACGTCAAAGCGCAGCGGGATGGTTCCCCCGGCCGGCACTTCCAGGGCACGCACCACGACGCGGACCCCGCCCAGCCGGGTAAACTTGATGGCATTGCTGAGCAGGTTGACCAGGATCTGCCGCAAGCGCATTGGATCGGTACGGACGGTTCCCGGAATGGGTGTCAGGAATTCCGCGGCCAGCGAGAGATCCTTTGCCCCGGCCATGACGCTGCCCGTGGCCATCACGTCGCGCATGAAGCCTTCGATCTGGCACTCCACGATCTCCACGTTCATCTTGCCGGCTTCGATCTTGGACACGTCGAGGATGTCGTTGATCAGGGCCAGCAGGTGGCGGCCGTTGCGCTGGATGGTGGCGACGAAATTGCGCCGGTCGGCAAAGGTATAGTTTGGATCCAGCAGCAGATCGGTGAAGCCCAGGATGGCCGTCATGGGCGAGCGGATTTCATGGCTCATGTTGGCCAGGAAGGCGGACTTGGCCCGGCTGGCATCCTCGGCGCGCTGGCGGGCCTGGCGCAGTTCCTCGCGTTGGGCGGCCAGTTCGCCAGTGTAACGTTCGAGTTCCTCCTTGGCCTGCAGCAGATCATCCATCAAGTGCTTCTGCTGGCCGTCCTGGGCCTGCAGGGATTCCAGCAGTTCATTGACGTTGCGGGCCACGCTGGCCAGTTCATCCCGGCCATCAATGGTCAGACGGGCTGTGCGGTCTGCGCGGCGCTTGATGGCGCCAAGTTCGCCGGCCATGCGGGCCAGACGGCGGATGACGCGGCGCTCGATGAGGGTGGCCATCACGCCCAGCGCGACCAGGCCGATGAGCATGCCGACCGCCAGGACCAGCCCATGCAGGCCGACGTAGCCGCGGTTGGCCATGGAGCCGGCAAAGTACGCCAGCGCGTACAACAGGGCGGCACTGACCCCCATGGCCAGGGTCGCGGGAATCATGAGGCCAAGACGCAACTGCTTCATGAAGACTGCCCTCCCCCGGGAGCCCCCGGCTGACACGCGGCCCCGGTGCTCAACGGCGACTGATGCCGCCGCCGGCCGCTGACGTAATCCCCCAGACACTTGAGCAGTTTGGGCAGATCGATCGGCTTGGTCAGGTACTCGTCGCAGCCGGCGGCCAGACACTTCTCCTGGTCGCAGGCCATGGCATGGGCCGTCAGGGCCACGATGGGCCGGTCGTAGCCGCGCCGGCGCAGCTCGGCGGTGGCCCCGTAGCCATCCAGCACGGGCATCTGCATGTCCATGAGAATCACGTCAAACGGGTGCCCGGCCGCCAGGGCTTCCAGGGCCTGATCCACCCCCAGGCGGCCGTTCTCCGCGTTGTCAAGGGCAAAGCCCTTGCTCTTAAGCATCAGATTGATGAGCAGGCGGTTGTCGGGCGTATCCTCGACCAGCAGGATGCGGCCCGCGGGGGCGGCAGAACTCGCCGCGGGCGGGGCCGGATCCCGGATGGGCTCCTCCGCGGTGACCGGGGCCGCATTGGTAGTCTGCACATCCAGCTTGAGGGTGAAGCAACTGCCCAGTCCCGGGGTGCTGGTGGCCGTCAGGGTGCCGCCCAGCATCTGGGCCAGGCGGCGGGAAATGGCCAGCCCCAACCCCGTCCCGCCGTGCAGGCGGGTCCGGGAACTGTCCCCCTGGGCAAAGGGCGTAAAGAGCTTCTCCATCTGCTGGGGCGTCATACCCGAACCGGAATCCTGCACCTGCAACACCAGAACCCGGCCGCCGGACTCGAGCCCGGCCATCAGAAGCACCGATCCCGCGGAAGTGAACTTGATGGCGTTGTCCAGGAGGTTGAGCAGAATCTGCTTGAGGCGGATGGCATCGGTGAGAATGGCCGGCGGCAGCCCATCGCACCGGGTTTCGAAGGCCAGCTTCCGGGCGGCGGCCAAGGGCTGCGTCTGGCGGGCCACCTCCTCAATCGCTTCGCCCAGGGCGCAGGGGGCCAGGGCGATCGGCAAGGTGCCGGCTTCGATCTTGGAAATATCCAGGAGGTCATCGATCAGGCGCTGCAGATGCAGACCGTTGCGGCGGAGCACGGCGGTCAGGTCCATCACCGGCTGGCGGCCGCCGCATTCCTTGGCCAACTGCTCGGTAAACCCCAGAATCGCGGTCATGGGGGTGCGCAGTTCATGGCTGATGTTGGTCAGGAAATCGGTCTTGGCCCGGTTGGCCCGCTCGGCCGCCTGCACAGCGGCCTGCAGATCGGCCGAACGGATGGAGACCTCGTTCTCCAGATGGGCCGCATAGTCGCGCTGCTCGCGCAGGCGCTGCTCGCGTTCGTTGAGGCCCTCATCCATCAGGCGGGCGTAGGAATCGCGCAGGGTCTGCTGTTCGCGCTGCAACTGGGTGACGCGGTGCTCTTCGCGTTCCAGGCGGGCCTGCAAGTCCAAGGCCGCGGCCGCCAGGCGCAGGGCCGGCTCTACCGCCGGCGCCAGGGTGCGCAAGTTGGCTTGGCAGCCCGCCCCCCGGCGCGTGATGCCGCCCAGATGCGCCTCGCCGCTGGTTCCCAGGGACAGGGCGAACACCCAGCCGCCCGCGTCCGCATCCGCAAACGCCACCACCGAGCGATTGGGCTGTGCCAGTTGGGCCCGGGTTCTGCTCACCAAGAGGGATAAATCCGGCTGCGGGCCGGTAGCCCCCGGCAGGTAGCGGGCCACCAGATTGCCGCTGGAGCTGAGCAGCCACAAGGCCCGGGGCTCGACCGCCTCCACCAGCGGCGCCAGCGTTTGCAGGACGCCCAGGGCATCCTGGGCCGGGGCCTGGGCGCTGAACAACTCATCCAGTGTTTGGGCCAGATCAGATGCCATTGCCTTCCACCATCTGGAACAGAGCCTGGTGCTGGTTCAGTTCGCCGTCCAGGTCGGCGGCCAGCACCTGCAAGTCCTGGACATTCATGTTCAAGGCCGCCAGGGCCTGGGCGCAGGGGACCGGGCGGCCCGCTCCCAGAGCCGGGTAGCCCTTCAAGGCGCACACCAGGTTGGCGGTGACCACGGCGGCCACCAGGGTCTGATGCGGACCGTTGTAGCTGGGAAAACTGTGGTGATAGCGGATCGCCGCCATGGCTTCGGGGGGGAATTTCCAGTTCTCGGCCACACACTCCCCCAGGAAGGTGTGATCGAACCCAAGCACCTCCAGCTCGACCTCCGTCAGCGGGCGTTGCCCCAGCCGTTCGATCAGGTACACGAAGTGGCGATGCAGGTACTGGTCTTCGACGATCAGCCCCACATCGTGCAGCAGGCCCGCCAGGAAGGCTTCTTCAAAATCGGCAGCCCCGGCGCGCCGGGCGAAGAGGCGGGAGGCCACGGCCACGGCCACCATGTGCCGCCACAACCCCAACCGGCAATAGGGCCCCACCTGGGTGTCCCGCTTGAACATCTCGCAGATGCTGGAGGTCAGGGCCAGGTTGCGCACCGCCTTGAAGCCCACGTAGGCGACGGCCCGGGCCACCGTCGTGATCTTGTAGCGCAGCCCGTAGGCCGCGGAATTCACGCAGCGCAACAGGCGTGCGCACAGGGCGGGGTCGGTTTCCACCACGCCGGTCAGCATGGCCGCGCTGGTGTTGGCATCGCGCACGACCTCCATGATGCGCGTGGACACCTGGGGCAGGGAACTGATCTCCCGGACCCGGCGCACCGCCTGCTCCAGGGGCATGGGCTGCGGGGTGCCACGGATGACTTCATACCCTTCCATCACCGGTTTCATCTCTCCTGGAGCACCGCCGCCAGGGGGCAACGGCTCCCATTGCCCCAGCCCCGCTCATACGAGGCGAGGGCGGTTCAGATCCAGCATCTGCCAGAGTTCCAGACCGTCGCCTTCCATATCGCTGCGCCGCCAGGTCTCCAGATCCGCCAGGGTGTGGGCCAGGTCCTGCGGTGTGACCTGGGCGAACAACTCGGCCAGACGCGGGTCAAACTGCCGGCCGGCACAACGTTGGATCTCCGCTCTGGCGGCTTCATGGGGCATGCCTTTGCGGTAGGGCCGGTCGGTAGTCATGGCGTCGTAGGTGTCGGCGATGGCCACGATGCGGGCCAGCAGGCTGATCGCTTCACCGGCGAGTTTGTCGGGATAGCCGCGCCCATCGAAGGACTCGTGGTGGTTGGCAACCGCCGGCACGATGGATTTGAGCTGTGGAATGGCGCTGAGCATCTGGCGGCCCATCGCCGCGTGCGTCTGCATCACCTGCCATTCAGACTTGTCCAGGGGGGCCGGCTTGCGCAGAATCTGGTCGGGGACCCCGATCTTGCCGATGTCGTGCAGCATGGCTCCCAGCCGCAGGCGGGCCACGTCGGCCGCGCCCAGACCGGCCTGCTGCCCCAGCCACACCGCGTACGCGGTGACGCGCATGACGTGGCCGCCGGTGTACGGGTCGCGTGATTCCACCGCCAGGGCCAAGGTCACGACCGTATCGATCAGCAACCGGCTGATGGCGGAAAACAGACTGGCATTTTCCACCGCCGCCGCCGTCTGATGCAGCAGCGTCAAGAGCAGACGCTGCAGTTCGCTGTTGGTGCCGGCGGCCACATCCGAGAGGCGCAGGACCAGGATGCCCAGCAGGTACTGGCCGGTCAGCGCGGGCACCGCCAGGTAGATCGCTTCCTCCGCGGTGGGATCGTAAGTCGGCGTGATCGAGCAGCCGGGCTGCGGGTTGGATCCCACGCGCGTACAGAGTTCCTGGGCCTCCTCGGGCAGGCGACCGGCCGCCAGTTCGCACGGGCCGGTAGTCCAGACATGGGCCACCTCCCGCTGGCCATCGAGTTCGATGAACCAGCCAGTCGGGGTGGCCCCTAGGGTCAGGGCCTCGCGCAGGGCGTTATCGATAATCTGGCCGCGGCCCCGGCGCAGCGTCAGGGTATCGGCCGCGCGGTTCAAGACGGCCAGCTCGCGCAAATGCTGCAACTGGGCCACGATGAAGTCGGACTGCTCGGCCTGCAGGCGGGCGACGGTTTCCTGTAATTGGTCCGCAGCGGCCTCTCCGGCCACGGGCCGCACCGAGACGGTGTTGCCGGCATCAACGGTGCCGTCAAGATGTGCTTCGTAGCCCACGTCACAAATCCCTGGAGCTCAATACCCCCTTGCGCACCATCGGCTGAAATCCCGAGGCCCTTAACTGCATAGATCCCTAATCCATCGCTCCCAACTCGCCGATAACCGTCCCAAGCGGCCCGCGCCCAGACGTGCCCTGCGGCTTTATCCGGAGATTCCCCATGCTGCAGAATCAGACCATCCTCATTGCCGACGACCAGGCGCACGTGCGCCTGCCCCTGGAGTACCTCGTGCGCACCCTGCCGGGCGTGCGGGTAGTGACCGCCAGCAACGGCCGGCAGGCGGTGGAACTGGCGGTGGCCCAGCGGCCGGCGCTGGTGCTGCTGGACGTGATGATGCCCGAACTGGATGGCTATGCCGCCTGCCGCCAGATCCGTCAGGCCTGGGCCAACCACCCCGGCCAGATCTGGTTCGTCACGGCCCGCGGATCCACCCTCGACACGGACCAGGCTCAGGAGGTCGGGGCCACGCGCTGCATCACCAAACCGTTCGATCCTGACCGTATCCTGACCCTGATTCGCGAGCATCTGGGACTGGCGGGCTCAATGCCTGGCCAGCCCCTGCGGAAATCGGCGTGAGGGCCCTGACCCGCAGAGGGCGGCCGGCCAGCAGGAGTGTGCCGGACAGGCAATGCGTGATGCCCCGGGGGCCAGCGCAGTTCAGGCCGTCCGCCGCGGCAAGGAAAGGGAAGCGTCATCAGCACTGTTCAAGCTCAGCCTCCGGAAGCACCTGTCCCGGCTGCCAGCGCGGCCCTCGATCAGGCTGCCGCAACCCTCGCTCCGACGGGTCCGGTCGTGCTGCTGGTGGAAGACGATGATGTCATCCGCGGGGTCATCAGCCATGTCCTTAACCTGGCCGGCATCCGCGTCGAACACGCGCCCGATGGGGCCCAGGGCGTCGCCGCGGCCCGCACCGGCCGGTTTCACCTCATTCTGATGGACATCCAGATGCCCACCATGGACGGCGTGCGGGCCCTGGCGCTCATCCGCCGCGATGCCATCGCCGCACGCACGCCGGTCATCATGCTGACCAACAACGCCTCGATTACCAACGTCAGCGAATGCCTGAAGCTCGGTGCCGTGGACTTTGTGGTCAAACGCAGCTTCAAGCCGGATGTGCTGGTCCAGCGCGTCCGCAAGCACCTTCTGCCAACCTGCCCGGCCTCCGGCGGCGGCCAATCTCCAGCCCATGCCCCCTCCGCTGCGGCCGTGGAAGATGAGAACCCGGGATCCCCTCCCGTCACGCTTGCCCTATGGAAGCAGCGAGCCGCGAGCGCAGGCACGCTCACAGCCGAGCAGACCCGTGCGGCTCTGGCCAGCGTAGCCCTGCCGCTGATCCATCCGCCCCTGGTTCAGGAGGTCCTCTCCGCCCTCCAGGACACGGACCGCGGTCTGATCACCGCGGCCAAGCTCATCGAGCTCGAACCGGCCCTGATCCTGGGCATACTGCAGGCCGCCCAGCGAAAAGCCGGTGCCGCCGAGGTAGCCGACCTGGAACTGGCCGAGATCCTGGGCCAACTGCCGCGCCCGGAGCTGCCCACCATCATCAGAGGCCTCGCCGGGGCGGCGCCGCCGATACCCGGCCAACTCGCCCCCTGGTTCCACCTGTGGTGGCGCCACGCCCTGGCCACGGCCCGGGTGGCCCATGAACTGGCCATCCTGCTCGAGGTGCCCTGCTCCCTGGCCCGGCTCTCGGGCATGATGCACAACCTGGGCAGCTTCCTTCTGCTGGCCAGTCCTCTGGGGGTCAAGCTGGGCTACCTGTATGAGCAGATACCCCACCTGCAGGTGGCGACCGATGCGACCGAGCAGGTCCTGCTGGGCCTGACGCACCAGCAGGCGGC
>JAJXSS010000407.1 GCA_021784455.1 Planctomycetota bacterium | reverse complement strand
AGCCGCCAATGGTCCCGCTGGTGGGATAAACGCCTGCTGTCCAACAATTAGCCGCTGCCCGGAAGATTTGGCAGACCCCATGCCCCGGGGCGTTCTTTCGGGCGTTGCTTTCCGATGGCCGTGCCGGTAGAGTACGCCGGCCTCCGCGGGGTAGTGAGGTTTTATGAAGGCCCCTGTATTCTTAGGTCAGTTGTCTCCTGGTCTTCGGAAAATGCAGCGTATGTCGGCGGCGGATCTGCGCGTGCACCTGGCACGCATGGAGCAGGAGCGGCAGCGCATTGTCGTCCGGCTCGAAGCCCGCCAGAAGGTGGGTGCCAGCAGCCCCAAGGACCAGGCTGCGGCGGCCCTGGAGCGCCGGCTGACGCAGATGATCGCCAAGGGCAAGCAGTTGCTGGCCCAGCACCGGCCCATGTGACCGGCGGCATCGGTCTTTACTTTCGCCCATCGTCGGGGCCATCCCGCGATGCAAAGGTGGTTGTGCGCGCTGACATCCGCTGACGCTCATGGTGCGGCGGGAGACATCCGGGGGTGCCATTTCAACAGCAGCCGTTTCGGCCAGCAGCGCTGGATGGTGGCGCCTTCCAGGCCGGCTTCGCTGGCGGCCTGGGCCAGTTCGGTGCCGGTGAAAGCGGCGGCTACGCTCGCCGGGCCGTCAAAATGGACCACGGAGGACCGCGTCAGCAGGCGCACCGTTATCCACGTCAGCAGGTACGCCGTCCGCGAGCGCTCCAAGTCGCTCACCAGCAGCAGGCCCCGGGTGTGCGCGCCCAGCCAGCGCAGGGTGCCGGGGACCTGGCCGTCTGGCAGATGATGGAGAAACAGGGAGCAGGTGACGACATCAAAGGGCTCTGTCAGGGCCGGGGCTGCGCCCGGTACTTCGCCCTGAAGGCAGCGCAACTCCACCCCCAGCCGCCGGCTGCGTTCCTGGGCTACGGCCAGGGCCATGGCACTCTTGTCCAAGACGGTCAAATCCAGGTCTACCCCGTGCCGCCGGGTCAGGAGGGCCAATTCCAGGGGCACATCTGCGGCGCCGCTGGCCACATCCAGGAGCTGCAGCCGCCGGCGGCCGAGGGTCTGCGCCAGTTCCAGGACGGGTGCCAGCAGTGCCTGGGCGGTGCGGGAGAGGCGATTAATCTTGCCCAGCCCCGTCAAGGCACGCCGGTGTTGGCTTTCGGGCAAGTCGGGGCCATCCATGATTTCGGGCACCAGTCTGCGTGAATGCATGGAGGACTCCCTTGGCCCCGGGCAGTTCGTTACTGAGCATAACGCAGTGACCCCTGCGGCGGCAGTGCCCGCGGGTCCGGCGTCGCTGCTGACTGGTGCCCGGTGGCTACGTATAGTTCCCCAGGCATCGTAGGTCCAGGAGGTGCTCGTGACCGCAATACCTGTTGGGCTGCCGGCCACCCTGAGTATCCGCGATGCTCCCCGTGAACGGTGGGAGGTGGCCATCGTCGGTGCCGGTCCGGCGGGGGGATTGGCCGCCGGACTTCTGGCCCGTACTGGCCGGCACGTGCTGCTGATCGAACGGGCGGCGCTGCCGCGGGACAAGGTCTGCGGCTGCTGCTTGAATGCCGCCGCTCTCGGTACTCTGGCCGCCTGCGGTCTGGGTGATCTGGTGCCGTCCTTTTCCGCGCCGGTCCTTACCCGGCTGCACTTGTCCGCCGGCGGCCGCGACGCCGTCTTGCCGCTGCCGCGCGGCGCGGCGCTTTCCCGCCGCGCCCTCGACACCGCCCTGGCGGCTCGGGCGATGGCCGACGGTGCGGAATTTCTACCTCGTACCTCGGCGTGGATCGATCCCCCCGCATCTCCCAGGGAGGGGCTTTCGGGCCAGGAAGCGTTCCGATCTGTGATGCTGCGTCAGGGGGAGCAGACTGTCACCGTCCGGGCTCGTGTGGTGCTGGCGTGTGACGGTCTGGCCGGGCGCCTGCTGGCGGCGGCTGTGGGTTCTCCCCGCCGCATCGCCCGGGCCTCCTATCTGGGCGCCGCCGCCTGGCTGGAGGAGCCGCCCGCCTGGTGCCGGGCGGGCTGTGTTCACATGGCGGTGGGGCGGGGAGGTTACCTCGGATGCACGATCCTCGAGGATGGCCGATTGGATGTCGGCATGGCCCTGTCGCCAGGGGCCTGTCGGGCGGCCAACGGCCCGGGCATGTTGGCCCGGCACATCCTGCAGGAGGCTGGCGGCATCGATCTGCCTGCCCTGGCTGCAACTGTGTGGCGTGGCACCCCGGCGCTCACCTGCCATCGCCCCTTGCTGGGTGCCTGGCGACTGCTGAGTGCCGGCGACGCCTGCGGCTACGTGGAGCCCTTTACGGGTGAAGGCATCGCCTGGGCTCTGGCCTCCGCCCGCGCCGTGGTGGGCTTTGCCCTGTCTGGACAGGAAGTCTGGCCTGCCGATCTGGCCCGGCAGTGGACAGCGGCCCACCACCGGCTTCTGGCCCAGCGTCGCCGGCGTTGCAGCGCGGTGGCCCATCTGCTGCGACATCCGTGGTTGTTGACCGCCTTGCTGCCAGCGCTGGCCCGCGTTCCGGGGGTTGTCAGTCCGTTGATCCGGGCCATCAATAGGCCCATTGGCCCCGGCCTGCCTCAGGAGTCAGCCACTTGATGACTGGATATTCCTCATCGCTGGCCCCACGCCGGCAGTCTGTCCCACCACTCCTGGAGCGGAGGCCCGCGGTCCGTCTGGCGGGCCTGGGCACCGCCACGCCTCCCGAAACGCTGACCCAGGAGGAGGCCCTGGAGTTCACTCTGGCCCGCTGTGCCGCCAATCCGCAGCAGGCCGATTGGATCAGGCTTATCTTTCGACACGCGGGGGTCAAGCGACGGGCGTTCGCGATTCTGGATGGGGCTTTGCCCGCGGTTGCGGCCCGGCACGCTCTCTATCCTCCCCAACCCGGGCCCGGTCCCGGTACGGCCGCTCGTCTCGAACAATACGCCGCCTTGGCTGTGCCCCTGGCCGGCCGCGCCTGCCAGCAGGCGCTGCTGGCGGCGCGATTGGCTCCGGCCGAGATCACGCACCTCGTTCCGGTCTCCTGCACCGGCTTTTTTGCCCCCGGTCTGGACATCGGCCTGATCCGTGGATTGGACCTCGATCCGGGAGTGCGCCGGGCCCAGATCGGCTTTATGGGTTGCCATGCCGCGTTCAATGCCCTGGCCGTGGCCCGCGACATGGTCCTGGCCGATCCTGCCGCCCGCGTTCTGGTCTGTTGTGTGGAGCTTTGCGGCCTGCACCTGGCCTACGGCTTTGACCCCCAGCGCATGATCGCCAACGCCCTCTTTGCCGATGGCGCCGCCGCCGCGGTGGTGACCCATGGGCAGTCGCCGGCGCCATCGAAGGGGGTTCCGGCCGGTGATCAGGCATCATGGCGATTGCTGGCCACCGCCAGCTACCTGATCCCGGATTGCGCCCAGGCCATGACCTGGCGTATCGGCGATCAAGGCTTTGAAATGGGGTTGTCTCCCGCCGTGCCTGGCCTCATTGGAAGGCACATCGCACCCTGGTTGCATCACTGGCTGGACGGTCTGGGATTGGCTGTGCGCGACATCGCCAACTGGGCCATCCACCCCGGCGGGCCCAAGGTGCTTTCCGCCGTGACCGCCGCCCTGGACCTGCCATCGTGTGCGGCGGATACCGCGCGCCAGATTCTGGCCGATCACGGCAACATGTCCAGCGCCACCATTCTGTTTATCCTTGACCGGCTGGCCCATCAGCGTCAGCCGGGCCCGACGGTCGCCCTGGGGTTTGGCCCGGGCCTGATGGCCGAGGCGATGCTGCTGATGTAGGTTCGGCCCCGGCCGGGCAGTTCCGGTGGCGGAACACGGCTGGACGTGAAAGCTCGGCCAAGCCGGGGCATCCGCCGCCAGAACATCGATCAGAGAAGAATCGCTCCGAGAGGGCGTCAGTGCGTCGTCCACGCCGTGGTCGGCGCCAGGGGTTTCACATCCTCCTTGCGGAAGGTGGATTGGGCCGCCAGGCTGCGGATCAGGGCATCGTAAGCCGCGTGGTCCGTGGGCAGGTCCACGGGCTTGCCGGTCAGCCCCGACATGAGCATGGCGTTGGACAGTTCCAGCGACTTGATGCCTTCTTCGCCCGGGGCCAGCAG
>JAJXSS010000406.1 GCA_021784455.1 Planctomycetota bacterium | reverse complement strand
GGCATACGTCGTCAGTTGGGCATCATTGCGATAGTCATACCAGGGGATGCCCTGGGCCTGGGCTTGGGCCACGCTGGCCGCCACGACGGGTGCTGCGAACACCAGCGATCGCTGCCGACCCGGCACATCGGGGTATCGAGCGAACCCGCCCGGCTGGTCAAACGGCGAGGTCTGGCACCCGCCCAGAGCGATAGCCCCCAAGACCAGCCCCAGCCATGTGATGGATCGCGTGTAGCGCATCGCATCCTTTTGCCCGCTAAGGGCATGCCACCGGGCTCAGCCTCCTTAATCAGCATAGACGGGTAGAGTCCATTCTTCTTATTATTTGCCACACAACAGTTTGCAGATGAATTATCCGGGCTGCCGTCTCTCATCGGCTTTAGCGTTCGTGACGGCATGTTGCCGCCAAGCAACGCCGCCGCAGCCGGCGCACCACCCGAACACAGAAAAATCACACAAAAGATGCCCGGCTCGTTTCTGCCTGCCTACAATCCGGCCGGCTCGTCGGACGCGGTCGGGTGCCGCGGCGGAGCCGCTTGCTTCCTCGTTTTAATCCTCACCCAACCCAAGGAGTTATTCCCATGGCTGTCCAAGTCGGTTCCCCTGCACCCAAGTTCAAGGCCAAGGCTTACTTGCGATCCAAGGACCAGTTCATTGATGTGTCCCTGGAGGACTACAAAGGCAAGTGGCTTTGCCTCTATTTCTACCCCATGGACTTCACGTTCGTATGCCCCACCGAGATCGTGGCGTTCAATCGGGCGCTGCCCGATTTTGCCGGCCGCAACTGCGATCTCCTGGCAGGCTCAGTGGACAGCGAGTATGTCCATCGCGGCTGGTGCGAGGCCACGACCGACCTCAAAGGCCTGTCCCACCCGATGCTGGCTGACCTGACCAAGCGTATCTCCATGGATTACGGTGTGCTGCTGCCGGACAAGGGCGTGGCCCTGCGCGGTACGTTCCTGATCGACCCCGAAGGCACCGTGCGCTGGGCCAACGTCAACGACCTGCCCGTGGGCCGCAACGTCGATGAAGTGCTCCGCGTGCTCGATGCCCTGCAGACCGGGGAACTGACGGCCTGCAACTGGCGCAAGGGCGATTCGGTTTTGAAAGTTTGACGGGCCGTCGAGGGGGCCAGGATGATCCCGGCCGCGTTCGGGGCGGAGCGCGGCGGAGCAACCAAGGAACGCGGGTCACCGGCTGGTCAGGAGGTGCGTCAAGGACCTCCTGGCCGGCCGGTTTTCATGTGCCGGCCGGGCCAGATCCGAAAGGCTCCCCTTACCGCAGGACCTCCAGAGCCTGCGTCAAGTGACGCACTCCCAGGACCTCGCATCCCGGCGGAGCCTTCATTTTGGTCTGGGGTGCGATGATCTGCTGGAAGCCCAGGCGGGCCGCCTCGGTGATGCGCTGGCCCAGGCCCTGCACCGTGCGTACCTCCCCGCCCAACCCGATCTCCCCCACGGCCGCCACGCCCGGGGGAAGCTGGCGGTTCAGGTGCGCCCCGGCGATGGCCATGGCGAGCGCCAAATCGCAGGCCGGCTCCACGATCTTCATGCCGCCCACGCTGGAGACGAAGACATCCTGATCGGCCAGACGCAGGCCCCCGCGCTTTTCCAGCACGGCAATCAAAAGGGCCAGCCGGTTGGCATCCACCCCCGAAACCTTACGCTTGGCCGCTCCCAGGAACCCCGTGGCCGTCAGCGCTTGCACTTCCACCAGCAGGCAGCGCGTCCCTTGCATCACCGGGCACACGCAGCTTCCGGCCATTGGATGGTATTCGGCGGCCAGCAAGCCCGAGCCATTGCTGACCTCGCGCAGGCCGGCATCGCCCATTTCGAATAATCCCACCTCCAGGGTGGTGCCAAAGCGGTTCTTGATGGCCCGCACGATGCGATGGTTGTGATAACGGTCACCCTCGAAGTAGAGTACGGTATCCACCATGTGCTCCAGCAGCCGCGGCCCGGCCAACTGGCCTTCCTTGGTCACGTGCCCCACCAGAAACACCGCCACGCCACTGACCTTGGCCAGGTACACCAGTTCCTGGCAGCACGTCCGCAGTTGCGTGACACTGCCGGGGGCGGCCGGAATATCTCCCTTATAGATCATCTGGATGGAATCGATGATGACCACCAGCGGTTCGACGCGGCGTACCTGCTCCACGATCCGCGCCAGGTTGGTATCGGCCAGGACATAGAGTTGATCGGCCCCGGCTCCCAACCTCCGGGCCCGCAGCCGGGTCTGAGCGGCCGATTCCTCACTGGTGACGTAAAGCACCCTGGACCCGGAACCGGCCAGTTTGTCGGCCGCCTGCAGCAGAAGCGTGGACTTGCCGATGCCCGGATCGCCCCCCAGCAGCACCACCGAGCCGGGAACCACCCCCTTACCGTCCGCACTGCCCCCCAGCACCCGGTCCAGTTCGCCGATGCCCGTGGCCCAGCGCTGGTGCTGCAGTTCCTCCACCTGAGTGATGGGCAGAGCCTGCACCGGTCCCGACGCCGTGGCCAGCGCCGTGGCCCCCGCCCCACGGTGGTCATCACGCTGGGCGCTGGCGTCCGGAGCTGCGTATTCCTCCAGCGTGTTCCACTGGCCGCAGTCTGGGCATTTGCCCAGCCACTTGGGCTGCACGCCACCACAGGACCGGCAGATGAAGCGGCGGGTCGTTCGGGCCATGGGGCGAAGTATACCCCCACCATAGGGGCGTGACATCGGCCGTTACCCCCGTTGGCCGGAGGCAACAAGATTAGAAATTCATCTGCATGCGCAGGGTCAGCACCACAGCGTCGGAAAACGTGCCGCCGGGATGGCGGATGTACTGAACATCGGGCTTGGCGCTCAGCCACGGCGTGAGTTGCAGTTTGTAGAAGGCCTCGACGGATAGTTCGTAGGAATAGGGCAGATTCGGCTGGTCGCCGAACTGGACCCAGTTAGCGCCGATGCCTTGGACATCGTTCGGCCGGCCGGGGATCAGACCGGTGGCAGACACCCCTCCGCCGATGTGGGCGGCCATGGGGCTCACTGCCCCATCGGACAGACCGCCTTGAAGAAACGCGCCCAAGCCGCAGACCTGGCCGTCGATCCCCTGCACCCGGCACAGGCACTGGTCCACAAAGCCGTAAAAGCCCTGGGCCCCGTGGTCGAGGCCGCCGGACAAACGCGGGAAATCACCGGTGTGGCCCCAGCCGCCGATGGTCACGTGGCCGTGCAAATCCCCACCCGGCAGGGCCCAGTGATAGCCGGCCTCGCCAATCAGGAATACGCCGCCCACGATGGATTGGGTCTCCTGCGGACGGCCGGTGAAGATGAAGGTGGCCTGCTGGCCATTGTCATAGAAGACACCGCCGCCCAGATCGAAATGATTATCCGCCTTGAAGAACACCTCCGCGCCGGGGGCGGGGTTGGGATACGTCGGCATGGCAGAAATGGTCGTGCTGTAGGCCATGGTTGAGCCCAGAAACTCCCGGCCGTACTCCTGAACAGCAAACTCGGAGTTGGCGTCCATCTTGCCCGCCTTGAGGCGGAACGTGTCACCGAGGAGCTTTTGCTGATACCAGACCTCATAAACCTGGTTGAAACGCGGGGCATCCTGGTTATCAAAACCCTGGGCGTCACCCACCAGGTCGGCGGTGCCATTGGTGCCGTTGTGACTGGCGAAGTCGAGGTAGAAGGTCCCGCCGGGCAAGGCGAAGGCCTTTCGCGTGTCAAGCGCAAGGTGGATGTGGATCAGATCACGCACGGCCGTCAGGTTGGACCTCAAGCCGCCCGTGAGATTGCGCGAGACATCCAGCAAGGCCGTGCCTCCGATGGTCAAACCCCTCTCGGCCAGACGGGGCCGCAGACCGCCCCAGTCACCGGTGATGCGGGCGGCGATGTCCGCGGCGGCCGGTGGCGGGGCCGGGGGGACCGCCGCCGGATTGGCCGTACCGTCGCCTCGAACCGGGCCGATGGCCATCAAAGCCGGGACGGTCAGTACGAAAGCACCATACCTGCGGGGCAACGAGATGGTTCGCCTGGCCATGCGTGAGGCCCTCTTTTGCCGCAGCCCGGGTCACCCGGCCCGCCCCGCGCGGCAGCACTCATGGGGGCTCTGGGCCCAAGGCCGGTTCATATTTGATCGGATA
>JAJXSS010000405.1 GCA_021784455.1 Planctomycetota bacterium | reverse complement strand
CGGCGGGCCTGTCCTTCACCACGGATGACCAGCAGACGCTGGTGGTCCAGAAGGTCAAGGCCTTGACGGAACTGGATCTGCGGCCGGGGGAAACGTCGGAGTACCACCTGTCGCTGGAGGGCGTGGTGTGCCCGGCCCCGGGGGTGGATGCCGTGGCGGTGAGTGCGGCGCTGACGGCCAACGAAGCGGTGGACCAGGATGGCCGGGGATGCCTGCTGCCGCAGCGTGCGATCCAGGACGGGGTGGAGACGCGTTTTGCCCCGATGGTGGACGGCCAGGCGCCGGTGGAGCTGCGTAATCTTGCGCTGACGCGGTCAGCGTACGCCTTGCGTACCTTGAAGGTGGGTGCCAACCTGGTCATTGCCGATGCCCGGGGGACGTTCGACACAGATGCCAAGGTCGGCCTGAGTATGAGCCGGGCGGCCCCCGGCCTGCAACTGCGTGTCGAGAGCCTGCGGCTGCGGGAGGGGGGGCGGATGGAGATCTCGCTGGCGTTTCGGCGTGAGGCGGCGGGGGCGGCCGCATCCAGCGGGGCCTTCATCGACAGCGTGATGGTGCTGGATGGGGATGGGAACATTCTGGGCAAAGCCCACTTCACGCGCGACAACCCTTTCTTACAGAAGGGCAAGCTGAGGACGGAACTGGTGCTTAGCGGCGGGACGGCCAAGACCATCCGGGTGGGCCTGGTCACGCAGCCCCGGATCGAACCGCTGACGTTTCGCCTGAGGGGGCTGCTGACGCCGTGAGCCCGGTGGGCGGCGGGGATCAGATGTCGGCCGAGGACCGGCTGGCGTTTTCAGCGGGGGTGGTGGGCAAGTGCAGGCCGCATTCCTGCTTGAGCCCCTGGAATCGGCCGGCGCGTTCGTGTTCGCCGGGGGAGATGGGGCGGGTGGAGTGCCAGTCGCCGAGGGAGGCGTAGCCCTGATCGCGCAGGGGGTGGTAGGGCAGGTCGTGCTGTTGGAGGTAGTCGTGCACATCTTTGCCCGACCAGTTGAGGATGGGGTGGACCTTGTAGAGGTCCCCCTGTTTTTCCAGGATGCGCAGGGTCTGGCGGTGCTGGGTCTGGCCGCGACGCAGGCCGGCCAGCCAGGCGGTGGCGCCCAGGTCGCTAAGGGCCCGCTGCATGGGCTCGACCTTGCGCAGGTGATCGTAGCGGTTGAGGGCCTCGGCTGAATCCTGCTCCCAGAGCCGGCCGTAGAGGGCTTCCATGCGGGCGGGGCTGAGGGGGGACTGGTAGACCTTGAGGTTGAGGTTCAGGCGCCGGCGGAGATTCTCGGCGAAGTGATAGGTTTCGGCATGCAGGTAGCCGGTGTCGATGAAGATGACAGGGATGTCGGGCACAACCTGGGTGGCCAGGTGGAGCATGACGGCCGCCTGAACGCCGAAACTGCTGGAGAGGACCAGACCGGAGCCGAAGGTGTCGCGGGCCCAGCGGATGATGGACAAGGGGTCGGCGGTCTCGAGCTGGCGATTGGCGGGAGGAATATCTACTTCTAAAGTCGTAGATTGTTGTTTGGACTCTATAAGAGCGTTGTTGGGCATGGGAAGCTCGATGACGCGTATAACGACCAATTTGATCGTTATTGATTGGGCTATGATAGCCTGGGGTGGAGGGGTTGGCAACCCGCAGGGGTGGGGCGAGGTGGTTTGCCGGCGCGGGCCGGAGGCATGACAATCGCGGCGTGGAACTGGTTTACCTGGGATTAGGCAGCAATGTGGGCCAACGGCGCAGGCATTTGGCGGCGGCGGAGGCGACCTTGCGCTCTTGGCCGGGGGGGAGGCTGGTGGTGATGAGCCCGGTGTATGAAACGGCGCCGGTGGGGCCGGTGCCGCAGGGACCGTATTTGAACGCTGCGGCGGCCGTGGAGACCAGCCAGGAACCCGGTGATCTGCTACGGTTTCTTCAAACCATCGAGATGGACCAGGGGCGGGAGGAGCCGGCCCGGCGGCAGCGCTGGGGGCCACGGACGCTGGATGTGGATATCCTTCTGTTCGGTCAGCGTATTGTGCAGGTGCCGGGGCTGATCATTCCACACCCGGCTCTGCACGAGCGCTGGTTCGTGCTTAAGCCTTTGGCCGACATCGCGCCCCAGGCACGGCACCCGCTGCTGGGCCGGACGGTGGCGGAATTGCTGGCTGAGTTGGAGAAGAAGCGGGGCACCCCCGGAATGGGTCCCGGAATGGGTCCCGGAATGGGTCCCGGAATGGGTCCCGGAATGGGTCCCGGAATGGGCTCCGGAACAGGCCCGGGAAATGGTCCCGGAGCGCGTGCCCGAATTCCCCGAGGAATGATGTGAGGCTATGAGCGGCAGCCTGATGGTTAACGAGATCTTCTACTCGATCCAGGGTGAAGGCACCTGGGCGGGGCTGCCGTGCGTGTTTGTGCGGCTGACGGGATGTCATTTACGCTGCCGGTACTGCGATACCGAGTATGCCTTTCACGAAGGGCGTCGGTGGGGGATAGATGAGATCGTGGCCGAAGGGGACCGGTTGTGTGCCGGCGGTTGTCTCCTGTGGGAGGTGACGGGCGGGGAGCCGCTGTTGCAGCCGGCGGTGCACGAGTTGATGGGACGCCTGGCCGACCGGGGGCGGACGGTGCTCCTGGAGACCAGCGGGGCCTGCGACATTGCCGCGTGCGACCCGCGGGTGATCCGGATCATGGATTTGAAGACCCCCGACAGCGGGGAAGAAGAGCGGAACCGCTGGAGCAACATCGAGCACCTGCGGCCGGAGGACGAGGTCAAGTTCGTCTTGTGCTCGCAAAGGGATTATGAATGGGCTCGGGGGGTGATCCGGCGGCATCAGTTGCCGCAGCGGGTGCGGGCGGTGCTGTTGAGTGCGGCGGCCCCCATGGCCCGGGGCAAGGAAATCGCCGGTTTGGAGAAGGGGGTGGAGCTGTGCGAGCTGGCCCGGTGGATGCTGGCGGATCACTGGCCCGCGAAAGTGCGGATGCAGACGCAACTGCATAAGCTGATCTGGCCGGCGGAAATGCGGGGGGTTTAGAAGAGGAAGGGACCGCACGACAGGCGGGCAGGAGTGCGGCAGGGCAGATAGGCAAGAGAGAAGAGGGGGGGCGAAGACTTGACCCGCCCTGCCGCAGGCGGATGTGCGGGTGGATCGAGCGGGCAAATAACGGTTGAACGGATCAACGGATTAACGATCTTCATCCATGCGTGTGACACTGACCAAGACGTTTTCGTTTGAGGCGGCGCACTGGCTGCCGACGTTTCCCCAGGGACACAAGTGCCGGCGGATGCATGGGCACTCGTTCCACGTGGACATCGTGGTGGCGGGGGAGATGGACCCGGCCAAGGGATACCTGGTGGATTACGGTGAGATCAAGACGGCCCTCGAGCCGCTGAAGCAGCGGCTGGACCATTATGTGCTGAACGAGATTGAGGGGCTGGAGAACCCCACCGCGGAGCTGCTGGCGAAATGGGTTTTCGACCGTCTAAAGCCGGCTTTGCCGCTGCTGGCGGCGGTACGGGTGCACGAGACCTGCACGAGCGAGGCGGCGTATGAGGGTAAGTGAGGAGGGGGTAGTGGCCAGTGCTCAGTGGCCAGTGGTGGATCGGGGGAAGGGGTGCGGCGGTGGGGGATACCGGCAGGGAGGGGCCTGACTTGGGATGGCGCGATCCGGGGGTCAGGCGGACTCGGGCATGAAGGTGGGGAAGGTGATGCCGCCAAAGGGCTGGCCGCGGCCGCGCACCTGGGCCACGTGGATTTCGACGTTGCGGGCGCCCCAGGAATAAAGGAGACGGGTGAGGGCGGGCTGGTCGCAGGGGGCGAGGATGAGGGCGCGGCGGTCAGGGAAGTGATTCAGGACAAAATGCAGGAGCGGGCCGGCGGAGTCCGCATCATGGCAGAGGCCAGGGCCGACGGTGACGTTGCGGGCCGAGAGGAGGGCGGCGAGGAAGCCGTGCAGCCGGCCGGCCTTGAAGGCCAGGGCGAGGTGCCATTGGCCGGGGGATTGGGGATTCAGGAAGAAGTGGTAATCCTGGGGGCGTTGGATGCCGACGAGTTCGGATTCGAGCGCGACGATGGCGGGGATATCGGCGGCGGTGGCGGGGCGGATTTCCAGATCGCCGGCGGAGAGCGGCGGCAGGCCGGTGGCCGGGGTGTTCAG
>JAJXSS010000404.1 GCA_021784455.1 Planctomycetota bacterium | reverse complement strand
GGCGCATGGCCTCATCGGCCACGCCTTCGGCCCGGTCGCCGCCATGAATGTGAGCCAGATGGATTCCCCCGACGTGAGCGGCACAGGCGGCGGCCAGGGCCTCGATGCGATCCCCCAAGACCAGAACGATCTGGGCGTGGACGCGGGCAAAGGCCTGGCCCAGCCCCTCGATTCCCCGGCCTAGAGCCTCGACATCCGCCCCGCGCCCGATTCGGTGCGGCTGCTGCATCGGCACGCGCAGGGCCCGGGCAAAGCCCGCCCGCGCGGCATCGGCCCAGGTGCCGTTGGTCAGGTGGGTGCCGGTGAGGATGAGATGCAAGGCCAGGGCCTTTTCGGCCTGGATGGCCTCCAGTACCGGCCGCAGGAGCCCGAAATCCGCCCGGCTGCCGGAAACGACTGCGATTCTGCGTTTGCTCGCCATAGACTGCACCGCCCCGCCGCCCATTATCGGCCACCATACCAGACTCTGGCGGACGCCACAGGCAGGATGCCCGTGCCCCCTTGGCAGCCATGGGTGGGCCCGGCCCAAATCGCCATCACACTTGACAATTCCGGAACCGAGTGCTCAAGTTACGCACCCAATTTTCTGATGCCCGGCGCGTGAACAGCCGATTCGGGTGGGTGGATGCGAGCCCCTGGCGGGCCCGTCGCCCCTGAGCCGGATGAAGGGAACATGGCCCGCAAAACCACCAAAATACCGCCTCCTTCCGCCAGTGCTCCAGCACCGGACGCCCCCGAGCCCGCGACCCGGGACAGTGCCAAGGGCGGCAAGAGCCTGGTGATCGTCGAATCCCCCACCAAGGCCAAGACGATCAACAAGTACCTGGGCCCGGCCTATATCGTGATGGCCTCGGCCGGGCACATCCGCGACCTGCCCGAGCGGGCCCGCAAGGGCGTCAAGGTTCCGGTGCCCGGGGTGGACATCGATGGTGGTTTTGTCCCCACCTACGAAGTTCTGCCCGACAAGAAAAAGCTGGTGGCGCAACTGAAAAGCGCCGCCGCCAAGGCCGGGACCATCTGGTTCGCCACCGACTTGGACCGCGAGGGTGAGGCCATCGCCTGGCACCTGCAAAAGGCTCTGGATGTGCCCCCGGAGCGGGCCCACCGCGTCGTCTTTAACGCCATCACCAAGAGCGAAATCGCCCACGCCTTCGCCCACCCGCGGCAGATTGACGAAGCCAAAGTCAACGCCCAGCAGGCGCGGCGCATCCTGGACCGCATCGTGGGCTATCAGGTTTCGCCACTGCTGTGGAAAAAGGTGGCCGGGGGGTTGTCGGCGGGGCGAGTGCAGTCGGTGGCCGTCCGGCTGGTGGTAGAGCGGGAACGCGAGATTGAGGCGTTCAGCCCGGAGGAATACTGGAAAGTCGCGGCCCTCTTCACTGTGGATCTGGCCCACGCCGGGGAACTGGCGGCCAACTGGCAGCGTTTCCTTTCCTCGCACGGCGGCACCAGCGTGGATCTGGACGCCGAGGCGATCGAACGCGATGGGACCGCGGTGCCCACCGAATCCGGGGAGACGGCCCACCTGCCAGCCGATCCGCGTAAAGGCCGCACCCTGCGTGAAAAAATGGCCTGGCTGGGCGAGCACCGCTGCTTCCGGGCGGAACTGGTGGAGATCGCCGGCCGGCCGGTGGACCTGAAGGATCGTGACCAGGCCCTGAAGGCCGCCCGCGACCTGGGATTCGCTCTGGACAAGCTCGAGGAATGGCAGGACCCCAAGGGCAAGGGGCCGGCCCGTTTCCTGGCCGTGGCCCATGGCGCGGTGGGACCGGGCCCGGAGTTCCGGATTCAGGCCCTGACCACCCGGCGCACGACGACCCGGCCCCCGGCGCCTTTCATCACCTCGACCTTGCAGCAGGCGGCCTCCAACCAGATGGGGTTTGCCCTGCAGCGCACCATGCGCATCGCCCAGCACCTCTACGAAGGCGTGGACCTGGGCGGCAACCTGGGGCAGACCGGCCTGATCACCTACATGCGCACCGATTCGACCCACCTCTCCGGCGAGGCCCTGAGCATGGTGCGCAACTACATCGAGACCCGGCTGGGGCAGGAATTCCTGCCCGAAAAGCCCAATTTCTATACCTCATCCAACAAGGCCGCCCAGGAGGCTCACGAGGCCATCCGCCCCACGGATGTAAGCCTGGAGCCTCGCCAGGTGCGCCACGCCCTGACCGATGAGCAGTTCAAACTGTACGACCTGATCTGGAAGCGTTTCGTGGCCTCGCAGATGACGCCGGCGCAGTGGGATGCCACCACGGCCACCATCGCGGCCCACCCCCGCCCCCGGAATGCGGCAGAGGGCACGCCTCCCTTGGCGGTTTTACGGGCCACCGGCCGCGTGCTGGTCTTCCCCGGCTTCTACCGCGTCATGGGGGCCCCGCTCTCCAGCGAAGAAGCCACCTTGCCGCCGCTGGCGGAAAAGCAGGAACTGGCCCCCATCCAGATCGACCCTACGCAGCACTTCACCAGCCCGCCGCCGCGCTATACCGAGGCCTCGCTGCAGAAGAAACTGGAGGAAGAAGGCATCGGCCGGCCCAGCACCTATGCCGCCATCATCTCCACCATTCAGGACCGCAAGTACGTGCAGCCGCTTTTGCCGCGGGATCGGCGGCTGATGGCCACCGACCTGGGCAAGGTGGTCACCGACAAACTGGTGGAGGCCTTCCCCCAGATCATGGATGTAGCCTACACCCGGCAGATGGAGGCTGAACTGGACCAGATCGAGGAGGAGCACAAGGACTGGGTGCACATGCTCGAGGAGTTTTACGGCCCGTTCAAGGACCGGCTCGAGCACGCCAAAGAATCGATGACGCACGCCAAGGCCGAGACCGAGCCGGCCCCCCACACCTGCCCGGACTGCGGCGCGGCCACGGTTTACCGTTTCGGCCGCAACGGCCGCTTCCTCTCCTGTTCGCGCTATCCGGACTGCAAGTACGCAGCCCCGATCGACAGCGAAGGCAACCCCGTCGGCAACGTGATTGTGGACATTGTGTGTCCGGTGTGCGGCAGCGCCATGAACAAGCGCACCGGCCGCTTTGGTCCCTTCCTGGGCTGCGTGCGTTATCCCGAATGCAAGGGTGTGGTGCGTCTGGATCGCCGCAAGGGCACCGTCGTACCGCCTAAAGTGCCGCCTCTGCTCACCGACCTCAAGTGCCCCAAGTGCGACAGCCCGCTGAATCTGCGCCGCTCCAAGCGGGGGCCCTGGTTAAGCTGCTCCAAGTACCCCAAGTGCCACGGGCGCCTGGGCTGGTCGACGGTGGACGAAAAGAAACAGGCGGAACTGGAAAAGGCCCTGGCCGCCCACGAGCAGGACAACCCCCTGCCCCAGATCAGAAATACGGCGGGCCAGGCTGTGGATGAAACGTATATCCCGCAGTCGGTCGAGGAAGCGAAGCCATAGATTCGGGCTGGGCCGAACCGATCACATCAGGTTGTAGCGCAGGATGCAGCGCAGGGCGGAAAAACCGTCACGCCAGTTGATCTTCTTGCCCTCATCGTATGTCCGGCCGGAATAGCTGACCGGCACCTCGTAGATCCGCAGACGCAGCCTGGCCACCTTGGCCACCACCTCGGGCTCAAAGCCGAAGCGCGGCTCGCGCAAGCGAATCCGCTGGAGCACCTCGCGGCGGAACACCTTGTAGCAGCACTCCATGTCGGTCAGGTTCAGGTTGCTGCACATGTTGGAGAGCATGGTCAGGATCCGGTTGCCCACGAAGTGCCAGAAATAGAGCACGCGGTGCGTCTCGCCGATGAAGCGCGAGCCGAACACGACATCAGCGCGGCCGTCCAACAGCGGCGCCAGCAGCCGGCCGTATTCGTGTGGGTCGTACTCCAGATCGGCATCCTGGACAATCACGAAATCCCCCGTGGCCCGGGTAAAACCGGTGTGCAGCGCCGCCCCCTTGCCCATATTCCGGGGGTGCAACTCCACGCAGAGATCGGGCCGCTCCTGGGCCAGTTGCTGCACCACCTGGCGCGTGCCGTCGGTGGAAAAATCCTCGACGACAATAATCTGCCGCGTCACCCCTTCGGGCAGCGGGGCCCGCTGCACCCGGCCCAACACCTTCAGCAGCAACTCCGATTCGTTATAGACCGGGATGACAATGCTGAGCACGTGACCCATCCGA
>JAJXSS010000403.1 GCA_021784455.1 Planctomycetota bacterium | reverse complement strand
CTGATGGACGGGCAGATCTTCAGCGCCGACCAGATCGAGGAACTGAGCAAGTACCCGACCAAGGCAGAGGCCCAGGGCCAGACGGTGACGCTGATCCTGAGTCCGGCCAAGAAGCTGGCGGGCCAGATCGTGGGCCCGGGCCGCAAGATCGCCTCCCTGATCAAGGCCATCGAGGAGAAGAAGAAGGGCGAGCCGGCGGCAGCAGCGGCGTGAAGAAGAAGTCACAGGTCACCAGTTACCAGCCGCGAATCAGGGGCTGGTGGCGTGTGGCTCGTGACTCGTGACTATGGTTTCCATCCCGGCCGGCCCCTTGGTGGGTTAAATCGCGGCAACGTGCCGCGTCCGTTCGGGAGGTTGTTTAGCGTGTTGAGGTGACAGTCATGGCGGAATTTGCAGCCAACATCGTGGAACTGGGCGACAAGCTCGTGGGTCTGACGCTGAAGGAAGCGGTGGACCTGGGCAACTATCTGAAAGAAAAGCACGGCATTGAGCCGGCGGCCGGCGGCGCGGTCGTGATGGCGGGGGGCGCGGCGGCGGCGGCGGCCCCTGAGGAAGAGAAGACCGCGTTCGACGTGGTGCTCAAGTCGGTTCCGGCCGACAAGAAGATCGCCGCCATCAAGGTGGTGCGCGAAGCCACGGGCCTGGGCCTAAAGGAAGCCAAGGACCTGGTCGAGGGCGCCCCCAAGACGGTGAAGGAAGCCCTGCCCAAGGCCGATGCCGAGGCTCTGGCCAAGAAGCTCAAAGACGCCGGCGCCGAAGTCGAGATGAAGTAAGTCTGTGGTTGAGCCGGCGGCTGCGGCCGCGGATTGACCAGTGGTGCACACGAAAACCGCCCCTTCACCGGGGCGGTTTTCTTTTCCGACCGTAAGATGGGGCGATGGAATCACCCCCCGTCTCGGGCCTCGCCGATCGCCGCACTTACCTGGCCCAGGTGGTCAAGGAATTGCAGGTTCCCTGGCCCGGCAATCGTCACATTCATCTGGTAGCGCACGGCCACAGCGTGCCGGCAGGGTATTTCGCCACCCCGGTGCTGCAGCCGTTTCAGGCGTACCCGCACCTGCTGCACGAGGGGCTCAGGACGTGGTTTCCCTTTGCCGCGATCAACATCATCGTGACCGCCATGGGGGGAGAAAACTCCGTGCAGGGGGTGGCGCGGTTGGAATCGCAGGTGCTGTGCCACCGGCCGGATGTGCTCCTGATCGACTACGGCTTGAATGATCGCGGGGTGGGGTTAGAGGCGGCGCGGCAGGCGTGGGAGGCGATGATCGGGGCGGCCCGGGAGCGGTCCATCAAGGTGATTCTGCTGACGCCCACAGCGGACCTGCGCGGCTACGGCGAGCCTCCGGGCGAGTCCTGGGTGCAGTTGGAGCAGCATGCCGCCCAGATCCGGGACCTGGCGGCCCGGCATCAAGTGGGCCTGGCCGACAGTTTCGCCGCCTTTGCGCGCTACACGGCGAGCGGGGCTCCGCTCAGCGATCTGTTGTCGCACGTCAACCACCCGAGCCGGCGCGGGCATGAGCTGGTGGTGGGGGAGTTGCTGCCCTGGTTTACCTCCTGTCTGGCGGCAGGGGATACCGGCGCCGGTGCCCGGTCTGCCCGGGCCGGGTGTGATGGGCTATCGGGGCACCCGTGAGGGGGCCGCCGAGCCGCCCTACGGCTGGCTGGCGATGATCTGGTCAATTTGGGCGTGGAGGGCCAGGTCGGGCTTGTACTGGCCGGCATCCAGGCGGCGGCGGAAATCGGCGGCCACGGCGGCAAAGCCCTGGGCCAGGGGGGTGCGGCAGGTGAACGGTCCGGCGACTGACATGACCTTGCTGTTGTCGAACAGGACGCTCCAGGTCTTGTCGCCCAGCAGCGGCCCGGACCAGTTGGAGTTGAAGCGGACCAGCGTATCCGAGGGCACGTGCACGATCCGGGCTTCCACCCCCAGGGCTGCGGCGAAGGTGGTGACAATCTGATTCCAGGGCAGGGCGGACAGATGGGCGGTGATGTGGAAGGCTTCGCCCAACGCCCTGCCATTGCCCAGCAGACGGACAAAGGGCACTGCGAAGTCGTCGGCGTGGGTTATGGTCCAGAGGCTGGTGCCGTCTCCATGGACGATAACCGGGCGGCCCTGGGCCAGGCGCCAGGCGACGTGGTCGCCCCCGATGAAGATGCCGATGGGGATGTGCAGGCGGTAGGTATGGCTGGGCCGGACGATCGTGACGGGCAAGACTTGGTCGTGATGGGCCTGCATGAGGCGGGCTTCCATGGCGGCCTTGGCCCGGCTGTAGGGCCAGTAGGGATTCTCCAGGGGGACATCTTCGGTGATCACGACGTTGCGGGGCGGTTTCTGGTAGGCCGAAGCGGAGGATATGAAGAGGTACTGGCCGACCTTCCCTCGGAAAGTGGCGATATCCCGTTCCACCGCTTCCGGGGCGTAGGCGATGAACTGGCAGACGACATCCCAGTGCTGGTCGGCCAGGGCCGCGTAAGCCTTCTCATCACAGACCTCGCCTTTGATCTGGTGCACGCCGGGGGGCAGTGAATCCACGCGGCGGGCGCGGTTGAAGACGGTGATGTCGTGGCCCAGACGCAACCCCTCCTGGATGCAGGCATAGGAGATTTCGCCGGTGCCGCCGATGTAGAGGATGCGCATGGGGTTGGCTCCGTGGCTTTGCGGCCGGGCGCAGTATACCCGGCCGGGGCGTGAAAGCGACGGGCGGTGGGGGGGGGGCGAGTCCAGCGTCCAGAGGAAAGAGGCAGGTTCACTGCGTTTGATCCAACCTGCGGGAGAATGGTCTACAATCGAAGGGTGAAGACACTTGATCCAATCTCGTTGTTGGCGCCCGACGGGCCGGTGGCCCGGCGGCTGGGGCAGCGCTATGAGCAGCGCCCCGAGCAGATGCGGATGATCAAAGCGGTCGATGAGGCGTTGGCCGGGCGGCAGACGCTGCTGGCGGAAGCCGGGACGGGCGTGGGCAAGTCGTTTGCCTATCTGCTGCCGGCCATCCGGTTTATCGTGGGGCAAGACCCCGTGGAGATGGCGGGCCGGCGGCAGGGGCCGGCACCAGACGGCGAGGCCGCCGAACGGGACGACATGCAGGATGGGGCCCCGGACGCCCCGCGACGGAAGCGGATCGTCATATCCACCCACACGATCGCCTTGCAGGAGCAACTGATTGAGAAGGACATTCCGCTGTTACAGGCGGTGATACCGGAGGAATTCACGGCCGTGCTGGTCAAGGGGCGGGGGAACTACCTGTCCATCCGGCGCCTGCAGCAGGCCCTGGCCCGGCAGGATCAGCTTTTTGCCGATCCGGGCCTGAAGCAGACGCTGGAGACCATCCAAGACTGGTCGGAAAGCACGGCCGATGGCTCGCTGTCGAGCCTGCCCGTGCTGGACGGGCGGAAACTGGGCCCGGTCTGGGAAAAGGTGCAGAGCGATTCGGGCAACTGCATGGGCCGGCGCTGCAAGAGTTACAAGGTCTGCTTCTACCAGCGGGCCCGGCGGCGCATGGAAAACGCCGACATCCTGGTGGTGAACCATGCTCTTTTCTTCGCCGACCTGGCGTTGCGGCAGGAGGGGGCCACCATCCTGCCGGCCTACGATGCCGTTATTCTGGATGAGGCCCATACCATCGAGGATGTGGCCAGCGAGCACTTCGGGGCCAGCCTCAGCGAATCGCAGGTGCGCTTTCTGCTGGGATCGCTGCTGAGCCACCGCAGCGGCCGGGGGTTCATGGCCACGCTGCGCAGCAAGGCCAACCAGCCGCTGATCGATCACGCCGCCAGGCTCATCGCGGCCTGCGAAGACGCGGCGGGCGAGTTTTTTGACGGCCTGATGCAGTGGCAGGAGCAGGAAGGCCGCAGTAATGGCCGCGTGAACGAGCCGGATATCGTGGCCAACCCGCTGACGCCCGCGCTGAAGGATCTGGGCACGGTGCTCAAGACGCTGCGGGAGCGGTTGGAAGATGAAGCCGACCGATTTGAGCTGAATGCCTACGCCGGGCGCTGCGAAGGTCTGGCCCTGACGCTGGAAGCGCTTCTGAAGCAGAACCTGGATGGCTGTGTGTACTGGATCGAAGCGAGCACCACGGCACGGGGCAACCGCCGGGTGAAACTGCAGGCAGCGCCGGTGGATGTGAGCGGGCTGCTGCGTGAG
>JAJXSS010000402.1 GCA_021784455.1 Planctomycetota bacterium | reverse complement strand
CACGCCGAGGGCGGTTTTCGACGTCGAAGATGGGCTGTCGGCCATCGCCTACGTGTTCCGCCCGTTGCACGCGGGCGGCCGGTTGCCGGCCATTCTGGCCTGCCACGGCCACGGGCCTTTCGGCAAGGAGGCGGTGATGGGCAACCGCAGCACGCCGGAACTGGCCGCCCACATCGCCCGCCTCAACTACGACTACGGTCTGCAAATGGCCCGGGCCGGCTTTGTGACCATGGCCATCGACTGGCGCGGCTTCGGCGAGCGCGATGATCGCAATAAGCCGCACTATCGCACCGTGGGCGGGGGCAACAACACCGGGGACCTGTGCAACGTGCATTTTCTGAGGGCCGCGCTGCTGGGCCGGACGCTGCTGGGCATGGACATCCACGATGGCCGCCGGGCCCTGGACTATCTGTGCCAGCAGGATTTTGTCGACCCCCAGCGCCTGGGCGTCATGGGCCTCTCCTTCGGGGGCACCATGGCCACGTGGATGAGCATCGCCGACCCGCGCATCCAGGCGGCGGATGTCATCTGCTACAGCGATCGCTTCGCCTTCTTCGCCCTGCGCGATGTGAACTTCTGCGGCAGCCAGATGACCCCGGGGCTGTATGCCCTGTGCGATGTGCCGGATCTGCAGGGGCTGATCGCGCCCCGGCCGCTGCTGGTGGAGATCGGCATTCACGATGAGTGCTTCCGGTTCGAAGGCGCGCTGGAGTGTTTCCACGAGGTGGAAAAGATCTATCAGGCGGCCGGAGCGCGGGACCGGCTGGAACTGGATCTGTTCCCCGGCGAACACAGTTGGGGAGCCAACCGTTCCATCCCCTTTTTCCGCAAGTACCTTCAAGGCTGAACCCCATGACTCAGACACTGACCCATCCCGACTATCTGCTAAACGCCTGGGAACAGGATGCCTGCGGCGGTCAGACCTATCGCCTGATGCTCCAGGCCCCTGGGGGGGTTCGCCCTGGGCCCGATACGGTGGCCCTGGTGGAGTGGCTGGTGGCGGCCACCAATGGGGCGGCGCGGACGGACGGGGCCCTGGCCCCGCACAAGCGGGTCTACCTGCGGCGCAGTGCCTCGGGCTGGTCGGATGTATGCGTGGCCCCCGCGGGCACCCGGCGCTTGCGCTTGCTCCTGTGTCACTGGAAGCAGATCAGCCCCGCCCCCCCGCAAGGACCCTGGACGTTCACCTGCGAGCCCGTGGCGCCCGTGCCGCCGCGCACCATCCGGGCCGCCGTGGCCTACCAGCAGACGGTGCCCCCGCGCTCCATGGAATCGGCCCGGGCCGTCACCGTGGCCACCATCCGCCAGGCCGGCCAGCAGAAGGTCGAACTCCTGGTCCTCAGCGAGGATTTTTTTGGCCGTGATGTGACTGTGCCCTGGGAAGAGTGCAGCCGGGCCCTGGAAGATCCCTGGATGCAGCCGGTCTATGATGCCGTCGGCGCCGCCGGTTTGTATGCGGTGTTCGCCTTCAATGAAAAACGCGGTCCCCGCCGCCATACCACCGCCGCGCTGGTCAGCCCGCAGGGAGAGGTGGTGGGGGTGTACCGCAAACGCCATTTGACCCAGCACGAACTGGAACGGGGGGTGACCCCCGGAGACGAGTGGCCCGTCTTCCCGACGCCGCTGGGGCGGATCGGCATGCTGGTTTGCTGGGACGGATGGTTCTCCGGCGGTGCGGCCGCCCTGGCCCGGCGCGGGGCTCAGATCATCTGCTTCCCCTTGGCCGGTGACGGGGAGGACAAGCATTGGGACCACATCTGGCGGGCCCGGGCTCTGGATAACCAGGTCTACTGGCTGGCCAGCGTGACCGGTGATTGCGGCGGCCAGGCACCCAGTCGGATCGTCGCTCCCACCGGCGATGTCCTGGCCGAAACGCGCCAGCCCAATGGCCTGGCCTGCGCGGAATTGGCGCTGCCCGTGGCCCACGAATCGTACTGGCTCTCCGTGGGGCCCGTGTGGAGTGAGATCCGCAACGTCTACCGCCACTCGGAACTGGAACCCGCCCAATACCAATGATCCGCGTCTCAGGTCATAAGCTGGAACATCTGGGGGGTTACCGTGTTGCGGGGCGGCTGCCCCGCCAGAAACAGCAGGATGTCATCAACCAGCATCCGGGCACAGCGCCGGTAGACCGAGCGGTTGTGGAAGCCCGCCACATGCGGTGTCAAAAGCACATTTTCCAGGCTGCGCAGCGCATCGGCCGGGTCCAGCGGCTCGGGATCGAAGACATCCAGGGCCGCGGCGATATGTCCTTCCTGCAAGGCTTGCTTCAGAGCCGCCGGGTCCACCAGGCCCCCGCGGCTGGTGTTGACCAGCAGGGTGCCGGGGCGAAGGGTGGCCAGTTCCGCGGCCCCGATCAGATGGTGCGTCGCCGGCGTCAGGCCGGCGTGCAGGCTCAGGATGTCGCAGCGGCGCAGCAGATCCGCCAGATCCTTCGTGGCCTCCAGGCCGCTTTCGGCCAGAACGGTGGGATTGGCAAAGGGGTCATAAACCACGACCTGGGCCCCGAAGGCCTTCAGCAGGCGCGCCACTTCCGCACCCACGGCCCCGCAGCCGATCAAGCCCACGACCATGTCCGACAGGTCCTGCTGGAGATGGCGGGCCTGGGCCTGGGGCCAGGCGCTGCCGCTCTTGAGGGCCTGGTCGTACGCCCCGAAACCATGCAGCCAGTTAAGCATCAGGCCGACCGAAAATTCCGCCACGCTCTTGCCGATGGCCCGGGCCGTATTGGTCACCGTGACGCCACGCTGCCAGGCGGCCTGCGGCGAGAGATTCTTGATCGACGAGCCGATGAGCCCCACCAGCTTCAGGTGCGGCGCACAGGCGTAATCGGCTTCTTCGAGCCCGCTGCCGCCCCAGCCGGTCACGACGACCTGAGCCGTGGCCAGCAGCTCCCGGCGCTCCTGGGCGGAAAGGAGCGCAGCCTCGTGAGGATTGTGCACAAGTTGTGCTAATCCATTCAGCCGCGACAGCTCGGCTTCGGGAAGGAACCTTTGGCGTGTCTGCAAGGGTTGAAGAACGACAATGGAGATACGGGACATAGATGTAAACCCTATTTATATAAGTTTATACACCAGTATAACGAATCATGTTGAGGCTTAGCTGTAGGGCATCATTCGCTCTGGCAAGCGGCAGATGACAAGCGGATCTACCCATGAATACATCTTTGACACCACGGTCTAACATGTTAAAGTATAGCAAATCTATCTTATGGTCAACCGGTTCACGTTGGGGGCTCACGAGGTTGATTTGTCTTGTCGTCGGGGGGCCAGTGGCGGCTCGCGTCGGTCAACACCCCAGAAAGGTCCCAACCGTGGTGACCGCACAAAAGAACACGCAGCGAATGGGGGCGACCTTGGTCTGGGCGGCGCTGGGGATTCTGGTCAGCGTGGCCGCGGTTCGGGCCGACCAGAGCTACGTCTCTGCCATCGAGGCCGCGGATAAGACGCTCGTGCTCTTTGATCCCATGGAGGGCCCCGCCAAGGATGCCCCCGCGGCACGCGAACTCTTCGGCCAGCAGGACCTGCGTTTTGTCCCCGGGAAGTTCGGTGACTGTGCCTACTTCGCCGGACAGCGCGCCTGCATTCGCTATCCCTCTTCCATCCTGCCTTACCAGCAGGGCACGATCGAGCTTTGGATCTCGTTCGACGAGGCCCCCGGCCAGTTTACCCGCCAGCGCAATATCTTCATCTGGCCGATCAAGGCCTGGCACGACAACTCCATCGAGTTGCTGGTGGGCGGGTCCAAGGACTGGGGCCGCCATCTGCTCTACAAAGTATGCGATGAGAACGCCAAACGCTTCTATATCATCACTTCCTTGGCTTCCTGGAAGCCGGGGCAGTGGCACCAGATTGCCGTGACCTGGCGCACGGGCCTGCCGGGCAAATCCTTCATGGCCCTCTACATCGACCAGAAGCTGGTGCAGCGCCTGGCCGACCAGACGATCCTCATGGACCCTGATGCGATCCGCCATCCGCCGTTCCCCCAGGGCCACTGGCTGTGGCTCCACGGCGGGGGCACACAGGCCGGCTTCAAAATCGACGAGTTCAAGATCTACAACACGGCCCGGGACTACAACTGATCGGTTCCGGCCGACTGGTTCCTGCCCGCTGGCCCCCGGATCACAGGCCCCCGGAGCGCCGGCCCCCGGACCCCCCGACCCCCGGGCCCCCCGCCCCCCCCCCCCCCCCCCCCCCCCCCCCCCC
>JAJXSS010000401.1 GCA_021784455.1 Planctomycetota bacterium | reverse complement strand
GAGGCCAATTCAGGGGTAAGATCTGAAGAAGCTGGAGCTTGCACGATTCCAAGGGGCCCGGCATGCTGGTTGGATGGCCTCATTTTTCCGACCGGTTGCGCAAGTGACAAATCCTAGCCCGCGAGAAGTGTCACGCACCCGGGCAAACGGGCAAACGGTGAGTGTGCGGCCCGAGGGTAAGGCCACATCCGAGCCCTGTCGCCGGTGCCGAAAGCCTGGCAAGACGGCATGGGCGGAGCCGCGTCCTTCGAAGTCTGCCGCCTATGCCGGTCCCGCAAACGCCGCGGTGCGCTTGACGTACGGATGCGGGGCGAGTAACTTTTTCCGACTATGCCCCGCCGGCCGGACCGCTGTCGGGCCCGGGCTGGCGAACGTCAATTCCGGCCGCAGCATCCGCTTGAGACCAGGATAAAGGATTCGTCCCCATGCTTCCCTGCCAACGTAAGACCCGCTCCCAGAGCAAGATGCGGCGCTCGCATAACGCGATTAAGCCGGTGCACACGGTGCGCTGTCCCAACTGCAACAGCCCCAAGCTGCCGCACGCCGCTTGTGCACGTTGCGGCTATGTCCGGCCAGGCCTGAAGATCAAGATTAGCGAGGAAGAATAAGTTGCGCATCGGCATCGACGTCATGGGGGGCGACAACGCCCCTGACGCGATCCTGGCGGGCAGCCTGGATGCGCTGTCACTGCTGTCACCCCAAGACCACCTGGTCCTGATCGGGGATGAGGCGATCATCCGGGATACGCTCGCGGAACGCGCCCTGAAGAGTGAAACGCGGATCGTGATCGAGCCGACGACGCAGGTGATCGGCATGAGCGATCCGCCGGTGACCAGCCTGCGCAACAGGCCTGACAGTTCGATGGTGCGCATGGCTCAGATGGGCGGGCATCGGCACTCCGACGGAAAACACTGCGATGTGATCATCTCGGCGGGCAACACGGGAGCCTGCGTGGCAGCGGTGCAGATGGAAATGCGCCGGCTGCCGGGGGTGCACCGGCCGGGCTTCGCCGTAACGCTGCCGAGCTTTTTCGGGCCGATCGTGGTGTGCGATGTGGGGGCCAATCCCGAGCCCAAGCCACACCATCTGCACCAGTACGGACACATGGCGGCGGTGTACTACGAGCGCATTGTGGGGGGCAAGAAACCGCGCGTGGCACTCTTGTCCATCGGCGGCGAGGAAGGCAAGGGCAACACCCTGGTGAAAGAGGCCTCCCGGCTGATGAAGGGGGACGGCACGTTGAACTACACCGGCTACATCGAAGGCCGGGATATGTTCGAAGGCAAGGCCGAGGTGGTGATTACCGAGGGCTTTACGGGCAACGTGGTGCTGAAACTGGCGGAGGGCATGGCGACGGGTCTGTTCAAGATGATCGCCCGCGAGATTTTCGAGATCGACCCGGACCTGGCCATGCGTTTTGAGCCGGTGGTCAAGAGCATCTACAAGAAGCATGACTATCACGAATACGGTGGCGCTCCCCTCCTGGGCGCCAATGGCATTTTCATGAAGTGTCACGGATCGTCCGAAGCCCGCACGATCAAGGCGGCGATCCGCAACTGTCTGGAGTATGCCCGCCTGGGGGTCAATGAAGGGATTATCCAGACCCTGGCGGCGGCCCATATTCTGCGTGGCGGGCCGACCGCCGAGAATTCCGTCCCCGAGAACGCTTAATGACGACTCAATCCCAACGTGGTTTGTGCGGTGTCCGTTTCGCGGGCACGGGCAATGCCCTGCCCCAGCGTGTCTTGACCAACGACGATCTGGCCAAGATGGTGGACACCAATGACGAGTGGATCAGCCAGCGTACGGGCATCAAGACCCGGCGTATTGCCGCCCCCGGCCAGACCAGCCGGAACCTGGCCGCCGAGGCCTTGAAAGCGGCCCTGGACAATGCCGGGATGGAACCCCGGCAACTGGACATGGTGATGGTGGCCACGATCACCCCGGAAATGATGTGCCCCAGCACGGCGGCCCAGGTGGTCGCCGACGTGGGGGCCATTCCCGCTGCGGCCCTGGACGTCAACGCGGCGTGCAGCGGCTTTGTGTATGCCTTGACCATGGCGGCCTCGCTCATCGAGACGGGCAAGTACCGCACCATCGGCGTGATCGGAGCCGAGACGCTCAGCTCGATCACGGACTGGAAGGACCGGCGCACGTGCATTTTGTTCGGCGATGGCGCCGGGGCCGCCGTTTTGACGGCGTCGGACGACCCCGCGCAGACCTGTCTGTACCAGAGTCTGCATTCGGATGGGACCCTCTGGCCGGAGCTCTACTGCCCGCGTGACAAGAGCAATCTGCCCGCCGACGACAAGATTTTCTCCGGAGCGTTCAACACGCTGCAGATGAATGGGCAGGCGATTTTCAAGTTCGCCGTCAGCAAACTCAACCAGTCGATCGAGAATGCCCTGGCCGCCCTGAATCTTAAGCCCAGCGACCTGTCGATCATTATTCCGCACCAGATGAACAACCGGATTCTGGAAAGCGCCCGTCATCGTCTGGGTTTGCCCCCGGAGAAGATCTACGTCAACATCGACCGCTTCGGCAATACTTCCGCGGCCAGCATCCCCATCTGCCTGCACGAACTGAACTCTGCCGGACGCCTGAAGAAAGGCGATCTGGTGCTCTTCGTAGGCCTGGGCGGCGGGTTGACGTGGGCCACCAATCTCTGGCGCTGGTGATTTTTGATGGACGGATCCCGGGACCTGAGACGCCTGACGTGAAATCATGAGTACTGTTCCATCCCCTGCGGTTTCAACTTCTGCTCCTTCCATGCGTGCCGCGCCGGCGGCGATCCTGCTGTGTCCGGGCCAGGGGGCCCAGTTTGTCGGCATGGGCAAGACCTGGGCGGAGCGCTTTCCGGCCGCCGCCCAGACTTTCCGGCAGGCAGACGAGGTGCTGGGGTTCAAGCTCAGCGAATTGTGTTTCAACGGGCCCGAAGCGGAACTGACCCGCACGGATAACGCTCAACCCGCCATTTACACGACCAGCGTGGCCTGCTTCCGGGCGCTGGTGGACCAAGGCAAATTCCCCGGCGTGGCGGCGGCGGCCGGCCTGTCGCTGGGCGAGTTTACGGCTCTGCATCTGGCCGGGGCCTTCGACTTTGAGACGGGGCTGAAGCTGGTGCGTCTGCGCGGCCAGGCCATGCAGGAGGCGGCGGCATCAGTGCCGTCGGGCATGCTGGCGCTGGTGGGCTCGGATGAAGCCCAGGCGCGCCTTTTGTGCCAGGAAACCGTGCAGGGCGACGAGGTCCTGGTTCCGGCCAACTTCAACTGCCCGGGCCAGATCGTCCTGTCGGGGCATTTGGCCGCCTGCAATCGGGCCCTGGAGCGGGCCAGTGCCATGGGCATTCGTGCGCAACCGCTGAAGGTGGCCGGGGCGTTTCACTCGCCGATCATGAAGCCGGCCGCGGCACGCCTCAAGGAGGCCCTGGACCAGGTGCCGTGGCAGACCCCGGCCGTGCCGGTAATGGCCAACGTTACGGGCATCCTGCACGAAATCAACAAGGTGGATTACGTCAAGCAGCGGCTGGTGGACCAGCTCACCGGAGCCGTGCGCTGGGAGCAGTCCATGATCTGGCTGATCACCCACGTGCCGGGCCGGTTTGTGGAACTGGCGCCTGGCAAATCGCTGGCCGGCATGATGAAACGCATTGACCGATCCGTGAAAGTGGAGAGCCTCGCCGAGCCGGCGTAGACCAGGTCCGGCTTGCCCCTGACCTTGGGCAGCGGGATATACTCGGCGTGCCAAGCCGAATCGAACCAGAGAGCCGACGACCTCCAAGGGGCCCGCGTATGAGATTTTTCCGCCTGCTCACCGTGATCGTGATCGTCACCATTCTCGGCGGCGGTTTCGGTGCGGCCGTGGGAGGTCTGGTCGGCTTCGCCGTCCCCAGTTCGATCAACGCCATGTTCGGGGTTCAGTCCGCTCAGACCGTTCAGGACCCCGCGGCGACGAGGGCCGGTCAGGGCAAGACCGTCTCCCTTGCGATCCAAAAGGAACGCGGGATGGCGGCGGAAGGCGCCGCCCTGGGCTGCGCCTGGGGGCTGATCTTCGGGGTCGCCATCGGAGTTCTTCTGGGAGCATTGGACCAGATCATCCTGATCATTCGCGCCTGGCTGGCCAGCCGGCCATCGGCGGGCATCAACATTGGATCATCGGCTTCCAAATAAGGTTGTTCCATGAGCATCCCCACGGAAAAACGTCTGGCCATCGTCACCGGC
>JAJXSS010000021.1 GCA_021784455.1 Planctomycetota bacterium | reverse complement strand
CCCCCCGCCCAGCATTCGCACCAGGGCCTGTTTATCGTGGACTTCGATCCATCCCGCGCCCCCGGAGGGGGTCCCGGGCGCGGAAGTAGTATCCGAAACTTCGTGCGATTGCAGCCAGCCATCCTTTAACGGTAGCAGCATCGGCGTCTGCCCCGGCCTCAGTGGGACGTTCACCCGGCCGTTGAGCAGCACCCCGTCGCCCGTTACCGAGCCATCCGTGGCCAGGGCCAGAAGATCCTTGATGTTCACGTTCTCCAGGAACACCTCCAGATTCATATTCTTGGCCGTCGGGTCAATCCACACCCCGTGCACCCAGAACTTGCCGGTCTTGCCCAGCAGCCAGTCAGCCCGCTCGATCAGCACGCTCTGCGGGGTCTGCATGGTGAAATCAACTGTGCCATCGGTGAGCTTCAACCGGCCGGAATGGGCGGATTTGACCGTCACCCACTGGAAGGGCGGTGTGCCCAAGGGGTCCAGGTGATTGAAATTCACCACCGCCTCGATGCCCGAGGCTCCGATATCCAGATCCTGGCTGGAGACGGCGGCATCATGGGCCACCAGCGTCACCCAGGGCTCGATGCGGCCTTTGACGAAGCTGATCACCCCGTACAGGTCAAAACGGCCGGTCATCTGCATGTCTGCGGCCTGGGGCGCCACCCGTCCCAGCCACTGCGGGTCCTCGATGTGGTAATCCAGCAGGGAGATGCGGACCTGGCCGTCCGGCCCGTCCCACAGCCGCAGTTCGGCCGTGCCGTTGACTTTCAGGCTCGCCCCTTCAGGCGTGGCAAACGCCGCCTTCAGGACACCATTATTGATATCCACACTCCCCGAAAGCTCAGGCCAGGGGTTCTTGCCGTAGATCACCTTGCCGACCTGGAAGCTGCCCACCATGGGATTCTTCAGGCCGTAAGTAAACGGCAGTTCCAGGGCGACATCCTCGACTTTGAGGCCGGTGGGTTTATGCACGACGGCCACCTGCCCCAGAGTCAGCTTGCTGATCCAGCGTAAGGGTGCTCGGGTTGATGTCTCCAGGCGCAGGGCCAAGGCGGCCTGCCGGGCCGAGGCCTCGATCTCCGGGGTCCTGAGTTCGAGGGGCTGTTCGGCGGTGAGCGTCGCCCCCAAGTGGATGCCGCTGGGGGACCACGAAAACAGGCCCTCCCCCGACTGGGTCAGCGTCCACCGGCCGGGGCCTACGTCCATGGTGGCCGGCATGGCACCGGCGCCCACCGGCTGGGTGGCCGCGGGGGCCCGCTGGATCCCGGCCCACCCGATGGTTGTAGCCTGCTGCGGGTTCAGGGCCAGCACGCAGCGCCCGGGGGCCAGGGCCATGGAACCGGCGAAACGTCCCTCCATACCCTCGACCCGCCAACCGCCCCAGGCCAGGGCCATATCCGTCGGCGCCACTGACAGATCCACGCGCCCAAGCTGCACCCGCCACGGCTGGGCCTTCCCCCATCCCTCCCAAACCGCCTGCCCGGCCCCCTGCAGCGACACCAAGCCCGGCTTGTCCATGACGATCCCGAGCCGGCCCAGCCACCGCTGCATCCACCCGGTCGGCCGGCCGCCGAGCGACCCCGCCACCGCTACCGTAACGGGGGAGCGGCCACTAAGGTCCAGGCGGGGTTGCGTGCTGGAAATGCGCAGCGATTCCAGCCGCCACCCCGGCCCATCGGCCGCCGCTTGAATGTCCAGCCCGTCCGCAGCCTGATGCACGGTCACCTGAACGTGGGCCAACGAATACGTCCCCACCTGGACCCGCCGTGCCTGAAAATCCCCGTCCATCCGGGTCAGAAGCCCCCGGCCATCCAATTCCCCGTGAAAGTCGGCTTTCTCAAGATCCAAGGCAAACAGGCCGGACAGACCCACCGGGCCCGGCCGGCCGGTGTACGTCACGGTGGTGTGTGATTTCCCGGCGGTGCGCCGGTAATCCACCACCAGCCCACCGACCGGAGAGGATGCGGCACGAGGCTGGCCGGGGGCCGTGGCGGGCCCGGCCGCCGCGGCCGCCACCCGGGCCTGAAAGTGAAGATCACCGCTGCCCGCGCGGTCCAATTCACAGGCCATCTCCGGCCACCACAGGCTCGATGCGGCCTGCCCCGCGAGGTGGACGGTGCCACGGCCCGGGTCGATGGTCCCTTGCACAGGCATGGTCAAGCCCGGGGCCGTTAACCGCCCGGCGATCTCGTATCTGCCCCGGACATCGGTCAGATGCGCATCCAGATTCACGGCGGCGGCCGGCAGATGCACTGTGGCGTTCAGGTGCAACTGGTCCGGGGCAGGCTGCTGAAGCACACCATCGATCGGCAACGGGATTTCCCGGCTCAGCAGATTCAACTGGACCTCCCCATCACGCAGGACAATGCGTTGCACGGGCAGGGCCAGCCGCCCCGGTGCGTTACCGGTCGGCCGACGTTGCAGCAGGCCCGGCGGCAGCCCCAGATCCAGACCAGCCGGGGTCAGGCGGATGGTCCAGTAGGCTCCGGCCAGATCCAGACGATTGATCCGCCCCGCCACCAGTGTGGACGGTGCAAACTCCGCCGCCACAGACTCGATCCGCTGATCACTCTTGGCATCCAGCTTCAGATCGGTGGCCTGAAGCCTCCAGGGGCTGACCCAATTCACGGTTACCCGGCTATGAGCAAAGCCTGCCGCGTGCAGGGCCGCGACGATTCGCCATTGTATAAGCTTAGGCACAATAACGAATTGCGCAAACAACCCCAACGCCACCACCAGCAAGGCGGCGAGACTCAACCGGCGCAACCAGGTACGCAGGCGTTTCATAAGATCTCTGGGTGCATACGATGCCCCGTCGTGGCCGGTGCGACTGAGGCGGCTTGGGCTGCTTGAGCACCAAGCCCCGGTGTCCTAGTCTGCGACAAAGCTTCGACGCCTGCAACACAAGACTCCAGTCCTTCGAGATTGGGGCAAAGTCGTTCGACCGTTCCCCCGGGGTGAGGCAAACCCTATCATGTAGGCAGGCAAATCCCGCCGTACTGGAGGATTCGACGATGAAAAGCTGGCGTATCGGGTTGGTGGCGCTGCTGCTGGGGGGTGGTTGGACGGGAGGGCTCTGGGCGGCCGGGCCCGCCACGCAGCCGGCCCGTACGACGCGCCCGTGGGAGGGCCGGCGCGAGCCGGGGGTGCCGCTGTACTTTGAGAACCTGATTCACGAGTTGAACCTGCGCGGCCAGGAGCACGAGACGTTCGTGGCCGCGGTGCGGCAGCGGCAGTTGAAGATGGATGCCTGGCAGCGGGCCAACGGTCCGGAACTGGCGGCGATCAACCGGGATGCCCAGCGGGCGCGGCTGACGGGGGATACGGCCCTGGCGGCCCGGGCCCAGGCGGCCGGGCAGGGGCTCGCGCTGGAGAAGCGGGCACTGGAGTCGCGGCTGAACCGGCAGGTGCTGGCCACGCTGACGCCTGAGCAAAGGGCCAAGGTGGCGTGTTATCAGATGTTCGGGGAGTTGCTGCGAACCCGGGAACTGGGCGGGGCAGATCTAACCTTCGCCCAGAAGGAAAAAGCCAAGGCCATCTGCTACCGGTACATCAAACAGATGCAGGCGCTGGCGCCGGAGGATGATGCCGCCCGGCGGGCTCTGGCCCAGCAGGTGCTGGGAGTGATTGAGACGGAGGTGGTGGGCAAGCATAGCCAGCCCGCAGAGACCGGCCAAGGGAAGTAGTCGGTACAGGCTCAGTCTGAATCTGCCGGCAACCAAATGGCGGCTCGTCAGGATCAGCCGGCGAGGCGGGCGCTTTTGCGGGCCTGGAGGCAGGCGGCCAGGAGGATGTGCCGCAGGCGGTCGACATCCTGGCGATTCAGGAAGTCGTCGGTGAAGTCCAGGGGCGGACAGGTGAATTCGCGCAGGGCGGCGATGCAGTCCGCGCGGTCGAGCGTGGCAACCTCCCGGATCATCTCTTCCAGTGAATCATCGACGTGCACGATTCTTCTCCCCTGGGCAGGCCGGCCATCGGGCCGGGCCGGTGAGGGGCCAGGCCCAGGGGCCGATTCGCTGGGCCGCGGAGCCTCAGGGCGCCGCGGCGAGGCAGATACCCTTCCCATCGGCCAGGCGCTCCAGCGACTTTGGCAAAGGGGCGATTTCACCGGCCGCAAACAGCGCCGGGCGGCGCGGCGGCAGGAGCACGGAGCGGTCGACCTGGAACTGCGCAGGCAGCCGGCGGCCCAAATCCGCGGGAGCATCGCCAGGAGATGAGCCGGACACCCCGGAGGGGCACACTGAGGTGGCCCAGGCGCCGAACAGCCAGCGATGCAAAAACGCAAACATCTGGTAACGTTGCGGGTGGGGGGTCATACCCCAAAGATCGGCAAAGGCCCTGCCAGACCCGCGAGACCCCGCAGCGCCAACTGCAAAGCCTGTCCCGGCCAGGGTTTGGCGACAGGCCCGCCAAGCGGCGACGCGGGCGGTTTGTGCGGCCTGTTGCCCGCGGGCAACAGCCGGCGCCCTCCGCAAGTCGCCCCGCGGCACCAAGCCGGGGCTTGCCCTGGTGATTACGATAGTCGGACTATGCACATCAGCGAGTTGGATTACGAACTGCCCGCGGGGCGGATTGCCACGGCTCCGGCCGAACCCCGGGACAGCGCCCGGCTGATGGTGGTTCAGCGGCGCACCGGACACATCGCGCACCATCAGGTGCACGAACTGCCGGACTTGGGTCTGGTGAAGGCGGGAGACCTTCTGGTCTTCAACCGCAGCAAAGTGATTCCCGCGCGATTTCTGGGCCGGCGGGGCCAAACGCAGGGAAAGGTCGAGGGGCTGTACCTGCACACACCCGATCCGTCCCGGCCGCAGGAGGTGGCGGTGCTGCTGGAGGCGCGAGGCTCCTTGCGGCCGGGGGAACGCATCATCCTGGGCGACGCGGCCGAACTGGAACTCATGCTGCGCGGCGAGGGTGGCCAGTGGCTGGGGCGATTGCACGCCCAGGTCCCCATGCTGGAGCTCCTGGAGGCGATCGGACTGACGCCGCTGCCGCCCTACATCCGCAAGGAACGCAAAGCCCAGCACCTGCCGGAACTGGGCGCCCAGGATGCGCAGCGCTACAACACGGTGTACGCGGCCGAGCCGGGCTCGGTGGCGGCACCCACGGCCGGTCTGCACTTCACCCCGGAACTGCTGTCGCGCCTGGGGGCCCAGGGGGTAGGCTGCGCGTGGGTCACGCTGCACGTGGGGGCGGGAACCTTCGCCCCGGTGCGCAGCGAGGTGCTGCAGGATCATGCCATGCACGCGGAGTGGTTCAGCGTGCCCCCGGAAACGATGCGTGCCCTGGCCGAGACCCGTGCCCGCGGCGGACGGATCATCCCGGTGGGCACAACATCCGTCCGGGCCCTGGAAAGCCTGCCCCCCGGAATGTCCCCGTCCCCGGATTTGCCTTCGGCCCTGGAATTGCCCTCGGCCCCGGATGTGTCCTCGGCCTCGGAACTGGCCCCGCCCCCGGAGTCCCCTCCGGGAACCCGTGGCGGCGCGGGGGACTTCCGGGGGTATGCGGGCTGGACGCGGCTGTTCATCTATCCCTCGGATGAGGCGCCCTTCACTTTCCGGTTCACCGATGGGTTGATGACCAACTTTCACCTGCCGCGCTCGACGCTGCTGGCCCTGGTGGCGGCCTTGCCGGGGGTGGGCATCGAGCGGCTGCTGAAGTGGTACGGCTGCGCCGTGGCCCAGGGGTACCGCTTCTACTCGTACGGGGATGCGATGTGGCTAGTGTGAGGAAAACCGACCGGCTTGGGTGGTATACTGGATGCAGATCGCTCGGGGACGGTCTCCGGGCCCTTCTTGGGACACCTTTTCATCCGGGTGTCAAATGCCAAGCGTTGACACCATGGCTTGCCCGGGGGCCCCGGCCGGCCGCGGAAGCAGGCCGGGCAAGGCGGGAAGGGAGTCTAAAATGTGTAGTGTCCCCTTTTATGGCCTCTTCTGCTTGGAGTTGAAGGACTTCTTGGCGGTGCTGGCAGGGGTCGAGAAACGAACCGTCGGTTTGTATAATCAGTGTTCGAAATCATGAAAGCGGTCTTCTCCATGTCCTTGGCTTCGGCTCTTCTAAGCCTGCTGGCCGTGCTTGCGCTATCTGCCATTACCATCGTGCCGCGTTCCGGTGCCGCGTCATTCAGGGTGTTCGCCATGGAGGTCGGGTTCGTGGTCTTCTTCGTTTGGCTGGGAGTCGCCTTTTGGGCCATGAAACGCTGGCGGGCTGAGACGTGCCATCCGGCCCCGGTTTGGCTCAGGTGCATACTGCTCGGCGGGGCCGCAAAAGGGGACACTGGACAATAACGCGGGGGATTGAGTTCTTGGGAAGAAAAGGCGGCTGGAAACGGGGACACTAGACATTTCCGGCGGAGCGCGGTAGGGTGAAAGCCATGCCTAGACGACCCCGCAGCGCTCAAGGTGGTGTGGCCTTCCACGCGATCAACCGCGGCAACTGCCGCATGACCATCTTCGAGAAGGAGGGGGACTACCTGGCCTTCATGCAACTGCTGGAGGAAGGCCGGCGGCGCGTGGACATGCGCATCCTGGCCTGGTGCCTGATGCCCAATCACTGGCACCTGGTGCTGTATCCGCGGCGGGCCCAAGACCTGTCGGATTTCTTCCGCTGGGTGTGCACCACCCACGTGCGGCGCTGGCGGATGCACCGGCATAACAGCGGCGAGGGGCATCTGTATCAGGGGCGGTTCAAAAGTTTCCCCATCCAGCGGGATGAGCACCTCCTCAGGGTGATGCGCTACGTGGAGGCCAACCCGCTGCGGGCGGGGCGGGTGAAGCGGGCCCAGGACTGGCCCTTCAGCAGCCTGTGGGCGGGGCCGCGGCCCCCGGAATGCCAGGTGCAGTTGGACCGGCAGGCCATGGTGCATCCGGCGGACTGGGTGGCCCAGGTGAACCGTTCGCTGGGGCTGGAGGAACTGAAGCGGCTGCGGCTGAGCGTGAACCGGGGTCGGCCGTACGGGGGCGCGCGCTGGGTGCAGGCGGCGGCGGCGCGGCTGGGGCTGGGCTCGACGCTGCGGGGCCCCGGCCGGCCGCGGAAGCAGGCGATTCGAGGCGGGAAGGGGGCTGGAAGTGTGTAGCGTCTTTTCAGGACACGCCGCGGCGGCGAGCGCGGCCGCCTACGCGGCCCGCCGGACCGTTAGACTCAGTTCAACGCCCAGGGCGGCGGCGTAGCGCAGCAGCGTGTCGATCTTGGGATTGACGTTCAGGGCAGTTTCCAGCCGTGACAGCGCGGCCTTGTCGATGCCGCTGCGCGCCGCCACGTCAGCCAGACTCAAGCCCATGCGCTGGCGTTCGCTCTTTAAGGTCCGCACCGCCTGGCGGAGCATGGCGCACCGGGCCTTGGCCCGCCGCGCCGCGGCGACGATGGAATCTCGCTCCTGGCGGTCGATCTTGTCCGCCAAAGCCTTGGATGCGGCGCGCTCCCGGGGCGCCGCCGCGCGGGTCACGTTGCGATACCGCTTGTTCATGGCTGGCTCCTCAAATCTCATAGGCGGTCACCGGTTTGACCGTGAATTCGTCGATCTGCTCGTACACCACGGCGATGAATTTGCCGCTGGGCGTGTAGCCCATGACCATGGGCAAGCCCGACGCCCGGCTGGTCATGCGCCGCGCCGGCTCCTCCAGAACCGCACGCACTTCCTCGGGATCCAGGCCGTGCCCGGCCATGTGCTCGACATTGCCGCCCGGCCCGTAGTCCCAGGTCACATCCACCCACGGCATATCGAGCGATCCAATGGTGTTCCTGCAGGATACCGCATGTTGATTCTAGAGTCAACCTCCCCGAAAGGACCCACCCACGGGGGCCTGGGTCTAGTACCCCAAGCCGAGGGGGCGCGATTCGCGGGCCAGGGCGGTGCGGACCTGCCGGGCGGGGTCGGAGGCGGGGGTGATCTGGATGGCGGTCCAGCCCCGGGCGCGGGCGCCGGCAATGCAGGCCGGGTCATCATCAAAGAAGAGGATGCCGCTGGGGGCAGCGCCGGTGATGGATTCAACGTGGGCGTAGATGGCCGGATCGGGCTTGGCGGCACCGATCAGGTGGCTGGCGAAGCGGTAGGTGAGACGCTCCAGACCGAGGTAGTTGTCCACCCCCTGGGCACTGGCGGGCAAGCCGCCACCCCCGGAATGGGTGCCACCCGTTCCGGGGGCACCCGCTCCTGAGGTGGTGGTTCTGCTAGCCCTTTGCCCCATGCCCCTTGCCCCTACTCCCGGGGTCGTCATCAGGCGCCAGTGGTTGTCGTTGGTGTTGGAGAGGCAGGCGGTGGGGATTGGCTGGCGGGCCAGATCATCCAGAAGGGTGTGCGTACCGGGATAGGGGCCGCGCAGCCAGGCATCGGAGATGGCCCGGACCTGGGCGGGGGTGAGGCCGACGAGTTCGGCCGTGCGGGTGCAGAAGGCTGCGGTATCCAGTTTGCCGGTCTCATGGAGCATGGCCAGGCGGTGCAGTTCCGCCTGGGTGGCGGGATCGGCAGCCCGGGCCGGCAGGGCGACGCCTGCCAGTTCACAGGCCTGGGGCCAGCCATCGCAGATGCGGATCAGGACCCGGCCGAGGTCGAGGACGATGAGGGAGGGTGGGGTGGGCATGGGGGGAGTGGGAGGTGGGATTGCAGATTGCAGACGACCGACGTCACCCTCGCGCCATGGGGAAGTATCTTTCAATCTGAAAGCTGAAACTTGAAATCTGCTATTGCTCCCGATGGCAGCAAAAAGGTTCGGCCAGGGCCGAACCTACGGGTCAGGTTCGCACCTGGCCGGTGCCGGTCACCACCCACTTGTAGGTGGTCAGGTCGGTGGCGCCCATGGGGCCGCGGGCGTGGAGTTTGTCGGTGCTGATGCCGATTTCGGCCCCCAGGCCGTATTCGCCGCCATCGGAGAAGCGCGTAGAGGCGTTGACCATGATGTTGGCCGAATCGACGCGGTGGGTGAAGGCCTGGGCGGCGGCCAGATCGGCGGTGAGGATGGCATCGGTGTGCCTGGAGCCGTACCGGTTGATGTGGTCGATGGCCTGGTCGAGCGAGTCCACGATGCGGATGGCCACGATGAGGTCCAGGTACTCGGTGGACCAGTCCTTTTCGGTGGCGGGCTTGGCCTGGGGCACCGTCTGGCGGGTGCGTTCATCACCGCGGATTTCCACACCCTGGACCAGCAGGGCCTCGGCCACCTTTTTCAAAAGACCCCGGCGCACGGCGCTTTGATGGAAAAGGAAAGTCTCGGCGGCGTTGCAGACCCCGGGGCGCTGGGTCTTGGCGTTGACACACACGGCCACGGCCATGGCCTCATCGGCCGAGGCATCGACATACACGTGGCAGTTGCCGGTGTAGTGCTTGATGACGGGGATGCGTGCCTGCTCGACCACGGCGCGGATCAGGGATTCACCGCCGCGGGGGATGCACAGGTCGATGCGGCCTTCGAGCTTGAGCAGTTCACCGACCACCGCGCGATCGGGAGTATCAACCAGTTGTACGGCGTCGGCGGGCAGGCCGGCCTGGGTCAAGCCCTGGCTGATGCAATCGGCGATGGCCAGATTGGAGTTAAGGGCCTCCTTACCGCCGCGGAGGATGACGGCGTTGCCGGCCTTCAGGCACAGAGCCGCGGCATCGGAGGTGACGTTGGGCCGGGCCTCATAGATCATGAGGATGACGCCGATGGGCACGCGCACCTTGCGGATTTCCAGGCCGTTGGGCCGGACATAGCCTTCGATGATCTGGCCCAGGGGGTCGGTCTGGCGGGCGATCTGGGTGACGGAATCGGCGATCTTGCGGACGCCCCGGTCATCGAGCTTCAGGCGATCCAGCAGGGCGGCACTGAGGCCCGCAGCCCGGCCGGCTTCGAGGTCGCGGGCATTGGCGGCCTGGATGGCGGCAGACTGGTCGAGCAGGCAGGCGGCGATCCGATCCAGAGCCTGGGCGCGCTGGCATCCGGGGGCACAGGCCAGGATGCGGCCGGCATCAACGGCGTGCTCGGCCAGCGTGCGGGCATAAGTGGCGGGATCGAGAGTAGTAGTGGCCATGCGTCTATTGTAGGAAAGACGCGCTCAGGGCGGGGTAGCAGCGGCCGCCGGCTTATTGGACAGGATCTGTAGGCGCACGGAGGGCAGGGGCACCGGCGAAGTGATGGTGACGCCGGCCGGCAGGTCCTTGATCTCGACGGTCTTGGAGGTGATGTGCTTTTCCAGGTCGCTGGTGCTGAGGCTGATGTAGGCGTGCAGGGGGCCTTCGCGGCTGATGCGGTCGCGGAGGCGGTCGAGCGAGGCCCGCGGCCCGGTGAGCACCAGTTCGGGCAGGAAACGGTCTTCCTGCTGGATCTGGACGGCATAGCGGGCGGTGTCGGCGGGGGAGAGATAGATGACGCTGACGGGGATGGCGGTGAGCATGAGTTTGGTGGCGACGCGGCGCACGGTGAAGCTCACGACGGCGTGGTCGGGCCGAATCTGCCAGTCTTTGAGGCCTGGGGGGGCGGCCAGCACCAGTTGTACATCGCGGGTGATCTGCTGGCCCTCGACCAGGGGGGTGCCGAAGAAATCGGTGAGGGCATCGAGGCGGGCCTCGACGCGGGCGTTGTCCAGGGCGCTGGCTTCGGAGGCGGGAACATTGACGGTGACCTTGTCGGGATCGACCGTGGGCTGGCCCTGCAGATCGAGGTTGCCGATGACCGGGATGACGGGGAAGGTGCGGGAGACCGTGGACTCGACGTAAAGGGTGGGATTGCTGTCGCCGTGGACCTCACGGACATCGACCCCGCGCTCGGTGAAGCGTTTGGCGCGGCGCAGGCGTTCGAGCAGGTTCACCGTGACCTCATGCTGGGCGTTGGTGTCGTCGGCCGAGAGGGTCAGATCAAAGGGCTTGGACTGCCAGGTTTCCACTTCGTTCCACTGGGCGTTGGCGCAGCGGACGCGGACGGTCACCGGGGACAGCACGGCCGGCTGCACCGGGCGGATGACCAGCGCCTGGCCCGGGGGGGCCACGAAACGCACGTTGAGCATCAGGTCGTGGGCCTTGATGGTTTCGCCCTCGGCATAGATCCACACCAGCACGGTAAACACCGTGGCGGCCAGGGCCGTCTGAATCTCCTGCCAGATGAGGTTCTTAAGGAGCATGGGGGCGAGGGTTCGTGGCGGGTGGTTGGGGGTCAGTGGCTGCGCACGAGCCACCGGCCGGTTGGGTTACGTCGTTTGGCCGTTGGCCGCTTCCGCCTCGGGCATGAGGGCAGCGCGTCCCAGACCGGCGATCAGGCGTTGTTTGAGCTGTTCAAGGGTCAGGGGTCGGGCGAGCCGGCCGCGCATGGCCAGGCTGATGGTACCGGTTTCCTCGCTGACCACGATCACCAGGGCATCGGCCTCCTGGGACAGGCCGATGGCGGCGCGGTGGCGTGAACCCAGTTCACTGTCGAAGCCTTCACCCTCGGCCAGGGGAAACTGGGCCCCGGCGGCCACGATGCGGTCGCCCTGGATGATCACCCCCATGTCGTGCAGGGCGCTGCCGGGCCAGAAAATGGTGTTGAGCAGTTCCTTGGAGACCTGGGCATCCAGGGAAGTGCCGCCTTCGACGATGCCCTTGAGGCCTACGTGGCGCTCGATGGCGATCAGGGCGCCGATCTTGTTGCGGGCCAGGTAGCTCACGGCCTGGAGGATCTCATCGACGGTCCGGCTGTGACGGGAGCCGGAGCCGAAGATGAAGCGGGCCTCCCCCAGCCGGACCATCAGGCGGCGCAGTTCGGGCTGGAACACCACCACCAGGGCCAGGCCGGCGAAGCTGAGGAAGCTCGAGTAAAGGATGTTGAGGCGTTCGAAGTGATCGCCGGAAGCCAGAAGCTTGATGAGCAGGGTGGCCACGATGAGGATCATGGCCATGCCCTTGATGGCCCGGGCCCCGCGGGTGCCGCGCAGATAGCGCAAGACCAGGTAAACGGTCAGCCAGATGATGCCCAGCTCGATCAGGACTTCGCGGAGGCTCTGCGCGGATTCCAGGTAGCCGTGAATGCGGCTCCAGAGCTGCTGCAAGTGTTGGAGGAGGCTTTGGTCACCCACGGCTGGCGTTTCCCTGCGGTTTCGGCCGGACAACCTGATACAACCGGCGGCCCGGCAGAGTGCCACCGGGCTTTATTCTAATCAAGACGATTCGTTCGCGGCGGCGGACGGCGGGGATCGGGGTTCGGGCTAGGGGCCTTGGGGGGGGCCGGGGCTCCCGCCCCGGCTGGGTCGGTGGGCCCGCAGGTTTATACGGTCCTGGCCCCCCGGTCATCCCCGGGCGGGCGGCCTGGCGGCCGGTGCCGCGGCAGATACCTGGGGAGCATCGGGGAGCGGCGCGTCTTTTCGCCCGCCTCGTTCAATCGTATACTGCCGGCGTGCTGCAGAACCCCATTCAACTGCTGGATCGCCTGCGGGCCTCGGTGCAGCGGGTGTTTCTGGGCAACCAGGCGGCGGTGGACAAGCTGATCGTGTGCCTGCTGGCGCGGGGTCACGTGCTCATTGAAGATGTGCCGGGGGTGGGCAAGACCATCCTGGCCACGGCCCTGGCCAAGAGCGTGGATTTCACGCTGACGCGTATCCAGATGACGCCGGACATGCTGCCCTCGGACATCCTGGGGGTGACGGTGTGGGACCAGCAGAAGGGGGACTTTATCTTCAAGCCCGGGCCGATCTTCTCCAACATCGTGCTGGCGGACGAAATCAACCGCACCACGCCGCGCACCCAATCGGCCCTGCTGGAGGCGATGAACGAGGGCCAGGTTTCGATCGACGGCAAGACGCACAAGCTGGTGCAGCCGTTTCTGGTGATCGCTACGCAGAACCCCTTTGAGTTCGAGGGCACCTACTTCCTGCCCGAAAGCCAGCTCGACCGCTTCCTGATGCGGCTGCACCTGGGCTATCCCAGCTCGGAGGATGAGGCCCGCATCCTGGACCTGGACCCGGCCCGCACGGCCCTGATCGACGTCGAGCCCGTGATGACGGCGGCCGAGGTGCTGGAACTGCAGGCTCTGGTGCACAAGGTGCAGATCGACCCCGCGCTGGTGGACTACGTGGTGCGCATCGCCGGGGCCACGCGTGACAACGACCAGTTGCAGGTGGGGGTTTCGCCCCGGGGGTCGCTGGCCCTGGTCAGTGCGGCCAAAGCCACGGCCGTGATCAACAAGCGGGATTACGTGGTGCCCGACGACATCATCTCGAACATCCTGCCGGTGTGCGCCCACCGGGTGATCCCCAAGACGGCCAGCCACGATGCCGACGGGGTGGCCACGCAGCGCATCATGCAGCAGGTGCTGGAAACCGTGCCCAGCCCGGTATAAAGGCAGCGCCGCGAAGGGCTCCCCTCAGACCGCCGCCGGCGGCTACGGTTGCACCGTGACCACTTCAACCTCCGTGGCCAGCGCCGCCAGCGCGACCCGGCGGCGGGCCATTTTGCGCTTATAGATGGCCCAGAGCAGGGCGCCCAGACTGAAGCTGACCCCTCCGATAAAGAGGAAGGCCATCCGCCCGCGCAGGGGGTTGGGGATCAGGATGCACAGGAGCATGAAGCCGCCCAGGATCATGCTGAGCTGGCCGATCATGCGGTACTGCAGGGCATCCTGGTCCTGGTTGCCCTCGCGGACGCGATCCACCGGGGTGGCGAGGTCGGCAAAGAGGGTTTCCACCCGCTGGTGATGCTCGACATGGCTCTGACGATAGAAGAACGTGGTGCCCAGGAACCACAGGACCGAGGTGCTGAAGGTGACGACCCCGATGTAGACGAATTCGCTGTCGATCACCTCGCGGGGGTTGAGGGGGCCGACCCCGCCCACCCAATGGTGGATCAACTGCGGGCTGTAGGTGGCATGGGCCACCAGCGAGGCGGCCAAGCCCACCAGCACGGTGGACCAGCCCGACCAGGCGGGGGTGCGCTTGATGACCAGCCCCAGGATCATGGGCACCCCCATGGGCGGCATGACCACGGCGTTGAAGATCTGGAAGAAATCGAAGAGATTGACGGTGCGCAAGTCGTTGATCATCAGCCCCAGGCCGATCATCAGGCCGCCGAAGAGGATGGTGACCAGCTTGCCGGTCAGGACCTGTTCGCCGGGGCCCGCGGCCGGGCGGATGTAACGGGCATAGACATTGCGGACGAAGAAGCCGGCGTTGGTGTTGAGGCCGGCATCGAGGGTGGTGATGGCGGCGGAGAACATGCCGCAGACCATGACGCCCATGAGCCCCTGGGGCAGCACCTTGAAGCTCATGGCGACCCAGGCGGCCTCATCGGGGTGCTGCAGGTTGGGGAACACGGCGTGCATGTTGGGGAAGATCACGGCCGCACACATGGCCGGCACCTGAATCCAGAAGGGCATCAGCAGCAGGATGCTGGGCAGGGCCATCATGAGCACCATGCGCCGGGCGTGCTTCTCATCCTTGACGCGCACGAAGTTACCGCTGCCGCGGATATCCAGCGGGCCGATGATCGCCTGCATGGTCTGCCAGCCGACCCAGATCCACACCAGCACGACCCGCTCGCCCAGGTCGAAGTTCAGATGCCGGGCCGGCAGGGCGCTGAGCAGATGGGTCACGCCGCCAATCTGCGGCAGGTTCACGCTGAAGAAGACCACCACGAACACGATCAGGAACATGATCAGGCCCTGCACGAACGAGCTGGCGGCCACGGCCCACTGGCCGCCCAGCATGGCCATGAAGGTGGTGATGATGCCCACCACGATGATCGTCGTGGGCATATGGGCGTGGAAGCTCGAGGCCATGAAGACCCCCAGGGTGTTGAGGCCCACAGCCCCGATGAACAGGCCCAGGGGCAGGGTGATCCAGGTGTAGAGTTGTTCCGTGCCGGTGCCGAAGCGGCGGCACACCGCCTCCATGGCGGTGACCACGCGGAAGCGGCGGAAGCGCGGGGCCACCCACAGGCCCAGCCAGAGCGAGCTGACGGCCGCCAGCCAGTAGGTCACGGGCAGCAGCAGCCCGTCCTGGTAGCACTTGGCCGCCCCGCCGGTGAAGGTCCAGGTGCTGATGCCGGCCATCATGCTGCTCATGCCGGCCACCCACCAGAGCATGTTGCCGCCGCCGCGGAAGTAGTCGCTGGCATCCTTGCTGATGCGGCGGCAGATCCACCCGATCAGGATGATGAACAGGAAGTAGAAGCCAATTATCCCGTAGTCCCAGAACGTCAGGCCTCGGATCAGGGGTTGGTGCATGGAAGGGCCTCAGATGCTCATCGGCGGGGTTTGGCACAGATGCTCTCAGACCTGATCGGTGCCCAGGTTGCAGTCAAAGCGTTTCAGGTAAGGCCAGGGGCCGCCTGCATCGGCAATGCAAAGCCCCCAGGTGATGCCGGGGCCGCGGTTGTTCTGGTAATGATCCGCGCGGAACGGCCCGGGCGCGCAGGGCGGACAGGCCCGGCAGACCACCTGAAAGTGGATGCCGTCCGCGCTGTATTGCAGCGTGTTGCCGCCCGGTCCAACGTTGCAGAACAGCGCAGCCACGCCCGAGCCATGCGGCCAGCAGCAGACCTCGTGTCCTCCATCGACCAGGGCGCCGTGCAGGGCCGGATCATCACCCGCGACCTTCCGGTACGGACCTTCAGGATGCTCGGCGATAGCCAGGCCCATGCGCGTCTGCCGGGGTGTGCCGCCGATGGGGCGCCCCTTGTAGTAGAGCCAATACTTCCCGTCGCGGACGACGACACAACTGTCATCAACGCGCAGGCTGTCAAATCGATCCGCTTGGCCGGGGGAAGGCTTGAGGATGGGGTTCTGATCGCTGCGACGAAACGGCCCGGCCGGGTGATCGGCGACGGCGATGCCCATGGCGGTGGGCGTGCAGTTCGGGCCGCCGTTGTCGTTGGTGAATGGCTCGGGGACTGCGTCGTAGATCAGGTAATACTTTCCGCCAGCGATCAACGTTGTCGGCGTGAAAACCGCGTGTTCATCAAATGCGCCGGGGCCCCCTTTGGGAAGAATCTCCCCACGCTCGGTCCAGGCGAATCCATCGAGACTGGTCGCGTAGTAAAGCGATGCGTTATAGCCCGTGTAATCGGCAGTCGATCTGGAGTAATAGACGTAGTAGAGCCCTTCCACCCAAATCACCGGGCTGGGGTCGCGTCGGGTGATGCCGATCTCGCAGGACATCGCGCTCGAGTAGGTGAATTGTGGCGGGTGGCTCGATGGCATTGCCTTCTTCCCGTTGCTTGATTGAGTGCTCGGGAGCACGCGTTATGCGGTGGAGGCGCGGCATGGGTCGATGATTGGCATTGCCGGGGTGGCCGGAGAGAGGGTGGGACCGTTCAAAGCGGGCGTGCCCCGGGCAATGACCGCGGCGAGGTTGCGCCCCATGGCGGCGTGGCCGTAATCACTGGGGTGGACGGTGTCCTGGGAGAGACCAGCGCCCCCTTCGAGAATGTCGCTGCCGGGTATCAGGGTGAGGTTGGGGTACCTGCCGGCATCGGCGATCTCGCGCAGGATCTGGTTGATGGCGGCCTCGCGCCGAGTCGCTTCCGCGTTAGGGTTGGCGGTCAGGCCGGGGGATGCCCCGTTGGGGTAAATGGTGATCAGGACCACGCGGTGAGCCGGATGGGCGCGGCAGACCGTATCCACCATCGCGCTGACCCGGGCGCGGAAAGCCTCGGGGGTGAAGCCCCCGCGCATGTTGATGCCGATTTCAAGGGTCAGGAGGTGCCAGTCCGGACGCTGGGCCAAATACTCGGCCACGGCGGCCTCCGCGTGGCAGGAGCCGGACAGGCCTTGATTGCAGACATCCAGCCCCGCGGCGCGGACGGCGTGATAGATGTAGGCGTTGTGGTGGATGCTGGCGGCGGCGCCGTTGGTGATCGAAGAGCCGTAGGCCAGCCAGGTCTGGGCCGGCACTTCCTCCGGCGTCGGCGGGCGATGGGGATAGCCGTAGGTGTCCAGGCCCAGGAAGGCCGCGGGATACCGGCCCAGGAACACGCGCCAGACCTGGGGGGCAAAACCGCAGGTGCGGGCGGCCGCGGGAGCCAGTTCGTCCACCCTTTCCGTCCCGCCGATGTTGATCACCTGCACGTGGCTGATCCGGCCGGGCGTGATGCGCTGCACGGAATGCAAAAAGCCCCCGCGAAAGATCGCCACTTCCTGCCCGTTCTGCTCATAGGGAGCCAGCACGGAAGGCTGGCTCATCAGGGACAGGCAGAAGCTGCGCGATTCAGTGACGAAACGGATCTCCACGCCGGCCGCCTCCTGGGCCACCATGCGGCCCAGGGGGGTCAGGCTTTCGCGTACCGGCCGGGGGAAGCGGCGCAGAAACTGGCCGCCCGCCGGGGCCGGCTCCAGTTCCACCACATTGTGCAGCCCTACATCCTGGCCATCGAGCATGGAGGCACCCTTTTTACGGGCGGTGGAACAGCCAGGCCGCGGGGATGGGCTGGGCCGGCAGGTCCGGACCGGAGATCTTCAGGTCGGGGGTCACCCCGGCCCAGATGTAATCACGCAGGCCCGGGCGGTTGAGGCGCTGGGCCATATCCGTGCGGTAATCGAGCCACACCACGCGGAAAAGATGCAGCCCCTTCTTCAGCGCAATGCTCCAGGTGCCCAGGCCGTGTAGACGCGTGGAGGGATACCACTGGTTGATCCCCTCCACGCGGTTGGCGAAAACGCCGGTCCCCATGCGGTTGCCCAGATAGACCTCCAGCCGGCCGCCGGGATCGGTGTCGGGCATGACGAACGCGCGTGGGGCGTGCAGGACATAGACCCCGTCCGCCGGCACCCGCAGATAGCCGCTGTAGTCCAGGGCGTAGTACTTCTGTCGGGGGGCGGGGGTCGGGCCCACCGGCGGGTTGCTGGCGGGAATCAGGCTCAGATCCCAGAGCTTGGGCACCACGCCGCGGGCCTGGGGTTTGAGTTCATCCAGATCCAGCCAGAGCTTCTTCCAGTCGGCCTGGAAGTAACTGCACTCCAGGCCGGGCCGGGGCTGGGGCTGATACCGGGGGATGGTCACGGGCTCGACCCAGCGCACCTTGTCGAAGCGGGCCAGGCTGGGGGCGGTGGCATCGGTGCCGCTGGTCTGCGGCGGGTTGGCGGTGACGCCGGGACGATAGGCCCGGGCGTAAACCACCGCGGTATGCGTCAAGGTGAAGGGCCCGGTGTAAAGCGGGGACTGCGGGGTGGGATCGGTGCCGTCGGTGGTGTAGTGAATCACCACGCCCGGGGTGGTGCTGGCCAGATGGACCTTGACGCTGTCCACAAAGACATCGCTCTCAGGCGCGATCGTCACCGGCTCGATGGGCCGGTAGATCGGCTGTACATCGCTGAAAACACCATCCTTGAGCCGGAACGCGAAGTCGGTATAGCCGGGCTGCACCGCCTTGCCCGCGACCTGGATATCCGAGCAGCCCAGGGCCATGCCATCCTCCCCGGCCAGCAGCAGGGATTCGCCGTGCATGGTGACATCGCCCAAGGCCAGCGCCGTGGCGGGACCGGGGGCGGCCAGGTAGCGCACCAACATGCCCTCGGGGGTCTTGGCCTCAAAGCCCACGGCCCCGGCCTGGCCCTGGAACTGGCGCAGGTCGCGGAGGTCATCGGCCGGGCCGCCGCCGGGGCGGCGC
>JAJXSS010000400.1 GCA_021784455.1 Planctomycetota bacterium | reverse complement strand
AGGCCTTCAAGATCACCTGCCGCTCGGCCGCGGGCCTCATGGTCACGCTCATTGCCGACAACTACTTTGGCTACTGCAAGAAGGAGGTCAAGACTCAGATCAGCTTCGCCGCCAACCTCATGGGCTCGTGCGAGGAAGAGCATTCGGGCGGTGCGGTGGCCTTCCCCAGCTACGTTTCGGGGCTGGAGTACACGCCGCGTGCCCCGGAGGATGGCGTGCCGACGCTGGCGGATCTGGCGAGCCGCTTTCCCCAGCACCTGGAGTTGCAACCCGAAGGGCATGCCCGCGACCGGCAGTTCCCCAAACTCATCTACATCCCGGCTGACGCCTCCATCCATATCGATCCGGGGGAAATCCGCTGGCCGCATCAGGGCCGGCCGCAGACGATCCCGCTGTTGCCCGATCACGTGTACATGAATCCGGCCGGGCAGAAGTTCTTCCTCAACCGCCACTCCGGTTCCGGGCGCTTCCGCATCGTCACCACCCTGGCGCTGGGCACCTTCTGCCACAAGCCCTGCACCGTCAGCGGCGGCGGCAAGAGTGAGATCAGCAAGTCGCTGGTGGACTACATGATTTACGGTCCGATCTACGTTTCCAACCTGGAGCGTGATCTGGATCAGGTCGAAGCGATCTTCAACAAGGACCACAGTACGCGCTGGGGGCCGGGGCAGGCCCCCGTGGATTACCGCACCACGCCCAGCCGGCCGGTGCTCGATGCCCGCCGCTCGCTGGGCAGCGTGATCAAGCTGCTGACCCCGTCGCCATCGTACACGGACGAGTACAACCGCTGGCTGCGCAGCATCCCCGCGGAAATCCTGGCCCTGGTTTTTCTGGTCAAACGGCTCTACCGCCCCCAGTGGGGTGAGAACTGGCGCGAGCACCTGACCGTGGATATCGTTAATGGCGAGCCCGGGCACGAACTGAAGGTCAACGGCCGCAAGGCGGGCGGCACCTACCTGCGCGTCGGGCTGCACCCCAACGGGGCCTGGCGCACCTTCAAGGTGCGGCAGGATTTCTATCCCGCCAGCAAGCTACAGATGGAAGATGACATCACGGCCTCGACGGTGGTGCCCGCCGAACTGGTGACCAAGGCAGCCCCGGGCGAAGATCGGCCCAGCGTAAAACTGGCCGTCAACTGCGAAAACCGCCTGTTTCAACGCCCCGATGATGCCATCCACCCCGGCCTGGACCATCAGACCGAAGCGGATTTCGCCGGCGGCGACAACTTCTTTTCGAATTATGAACCGCTGACCCCCCGGGATGCCCGGCGGATCGTCGAAAGCATTACGCTCTTTGACCAGTTTTCCCCTCCCCTGCAGGCCCTGCTGCAGGAGGCCGCGGCCGAGGATGGCGCGGGGCTGGTGGCCTGTTCGGCCTATCCGCGTCTGATCGACGGCAAGCCTTCCAAGAATCCCCGCTACCTGCAACTGCGTCCCGACCTGGCCCGGCCTTTCGACCGCCACGTGGCGGAAACCGGCGTGCACCTGGCCCGGAATATCGCTTTGGATGCGCCCCTGGCCTTCCCGGTGGATGCGGTGCTCATCGGCCGGCGCACCAATCCCCCGGATCCGCAGGCCGGCATCCGCAACCTGGCGGTCTACAACCCCATCCACTACCAGGAACGGCCCGAGTTCTTCATGGATGCGATCTGCTCCCTGACCGGCAAGAGCCCGTCCACGACGGGCGCCGGCTCGGAAGGCGCTTTGACCAAGGGCCCCTTCAACGCGTTGTGGGCGACCGCCGACCTCAACGCCGCCCTGGTGGGCTTCATTCTCACCGGGCTGGGCGGGTTCTCGACCGCGGCGGGCCATGTCGGTCCCCACATGCGCGTGGATCACGACATCAGTCTGCTGGTGCCGGAGCTGTGGTGCCGGCTCAGCCGCACGGAACGCGACCCGGCCTTTCTGATCAGCCACGGTTTCCTGGAGAGGCTTGAGGATTTCACCCATGGTGGCCAGAGCATCCCCGCCAGCCGCCTGGGCTATCGCATCACCTACCAGTTCGTCCGCACCTTTTTCGGCCGGATCTTCGACAATCCCGCACGCGTTTTCGATGAAGCCATGCTCCGCCCGGAAACCCAGAACCCCGAGGCCTATGCGGATGGCATTCTCAACATCGCCCAGGCCCAGCAGCGCGTCGCCCGGCAGTATTTTGAGGATGGCAGCATTGAAGAAGCCTGCCCGCCCCTGAAAGCCCTGCTGCACATCATGGCCCATGGCCAGTTTGAGGGCAAAGATGTGCACGATCCGGAAATCCGCCGCTGGTTCACCCGTGAGCATCTCCTGGCCAGCGAGTGGTACAGCCGCCGCCTGCAGGCCGCCCGGGAGCGTGATGTGGCCCGCTGGCGGCGCTGCGTGGAGTGTTTGGATGCCTGGTCAACCCGCCAGACCGATCCGGCTCTGGCCCGCCAGCTCGATCTGTCCCGGCGTTTGAGCCAGGCCCGGGAGCAACTAGGCCGCGTCGAATCCCCCCAGTACCTGTCCAGTCTTTCCGGAACCATCGGGGCCACCCCTCAGCCGTGAGGCGGGGTTCCAGGAACTCGGTCCGGGCCTGCGGGGAAGTCTGATGGTGGCGGGCGCGACCCCTCGCTCCCCGGGGCCATCCTGAGATGACGGCCTTACAGAAGCTCCGCCGCCAGGGAGGCCAGTTCCGAGCGCTCGCTCTTGGCCAGAGTCACGTGACCGACGATGGGCTGGCCTTTGAGTTTTTCCACCATGAAGGACAGGCCGTTGGATGAGGTATCCAGGTAGGGGTTGTCGATCTGCCCGACATCGCCGGTGAGGATGATCTTGGTACCCTCGCCCACGCGTGAAACAATGGTTTTAACCTCGTGCGGGGTGAGGTTTTGCGCCTCATCTACAATCATGAACTGATGGGGGATGCTGCGTCCGCGGATATAGGTCAGGGGCTCCAGCACGATCTGGCCCGAAGCCATCATGGCCTGGATGCGTTGCTCGGCGGGCTTGGATTCGGCGTGCTGTGAGCCGCTGGAGCGTGTGGACAAGAGGTAACTGAGGTTGTCGAAGATCGGCTGCATCCACGCCGAGAGCTTTTCATCCTTGTCCCCGGGCAGGTAGCCGATGTCGCGTCCCATGGGCATGATCGGCCGGGCCACCAGCAGTTTGTCGTAGCGCTGCTCGGAGACCACCTTGGCCATGCCCGCGGCGATGGCCACCAGGGTCTTGCCCGTGCCAGCCGTGCCTAGCAGGGTGATGAGTTTGATATCGTCATCCAGCAGCAGGTCCAGGGCCATGGTCTGCTGGAGATTGCGGGCCATAATCCCGAAGATCGGTTTTCGCGGGGCGTGAATGGGGATCAGGTGATCGGTGTCGCCCAGACGGCGGGCCAGGCCGGTATGTGATTCATCCAGGGCGTCACGCAACTGAACGAACTGATTGGCAAAGAGCGAGAAGGATACCTGCTGGCCGTCCTGCTGGGTCTCCACCAGGTACTGCTGAAGGGCGGCCACTTCAATCTGCTTTTCTTCGTAAAGACTGTCAATGATCTCGCCCGGAACGCTCAGGGGCACATAGCCGCGGTACAGGTGATCGGCATCGACCTTCTGGGCCTCGAAATCCTCGACGTGGATGCCCAGCGCAACGGCGTTGAACCAGGGGATCGTGTCCTTGGAGATGAGGATGGCCCGCCGGCCCAGTTTCTGCAGGTGCCAGGCCACCCCGATGATCTGGTTATCCGGGGACCGCTCGCCCAGTTCCGGAGGCTGCTGGGGCGAGGCGAACTCCACCCGCACCTTGCCCCCGTGCCCGTTCCAGGGAACGCCTTCCACCAGCTTGCCCTTCTGGCGCAGCGCATCCAGATGCCGGATGGCCTCGCGGGCATTGCGGCCGACATCGTCGTTCTGCTTCTTGAACTTATCCAGTTCGCCGATGACCGCGAAGGGAATGACCACCTCATTATCAGCGAACATGAACAGGGCCGCCGGATTGTGAAGCAGGACATTGGTGTCCAGAACAAAGTACTTCACGCGGGCAGAGGAAACGGCTTCAGGATCAGTCAAGCGTGGATCCTCCATCGTCACACCGCGGCGCCCGTGCCGCACCCCCGCATGGCACCGGGCAGGGCCTCGTGGCGACTGCCCCCCGCCCCAGCAAGGTCCGTCTGATCGTTTCTATCGACATTCGGCCACGCCTACATGAATGTTATCGGTCTCACCATCGCAAGTCAGGTCAGACTGTTAAGGATGCGCTGAATGGAGAATCTGGCCCCGCACACCACCGTATCGGAG
>JAJXSS010000399.1 GCA_021784455.1 Planctomycetota bacterium | reverse complement strand
CCGGCCCCCGCGAACTCATCCACCTTGGCCAGAGCCCAGGCCTTGGCCGCCGCCAGACGCGTGGGCTTTTCGTCCGTGGCGTTCATGGAGGCCGAATGATCGATCACCAGGATCAGACGCTGGCCGGCCATGGCCGTGGCTTTAGTGGTGGGCCGGGCCATGGCCAGGATCAGGGCCGCCAGGATCAGCAGTTGCAGAAGCAGGAGCAGATTGCGTCTAAGACGCTGGAAGGGGGCATTGACCTGCAGGTCCTGAATCGCCTTCTTCCACAGCAGCGTCGAACTGACCGCCAGCTCGCGCCGGCGCAGCTTCAGGAAGTACATCGCCACCAGAATCGGGACGGTGATCCCCGCGGCGATCAAGGCGGTCAGGGGGGTAAGGAATCCCATGGCGCTTATCCCAGCAGCCCGCGCTCACGCAGGTAGCGCAGCACGAGCTGTTCCATCGGTACGGACGTATCGCTGACCATGCAACTGATGCGCCGCTTGACGCATTCCTGCTTGAGGTACTGGCAAAAGGCTTGCAGGTTGGCCTGGTAGCGCTTGATCAGGGCGGGGCTGGCCGAAACCTCGGCGATGTTGCCATCCTCCACGTCCCGCAGGCGCAGGTCTCCCACCAGGCCGCCCTTGGCCGGGTCGATCTCCTGTGGCGCCAGCACCTGGATCGCATAGGCATCGAAACGCTCGCCACCCAGATAGCGCAGGGCCGAGGGCAGGTCCCCCTTGTCCAGAAAATCACTGATCAGGATCACCACGCCCTTGCCCTGGCGGGTCAAGGCAAAGCGCCGACACACCCCCGGAAGGTCACCCGCCCCCGTCGGCGTCAGATCGCGCAGAAACTCCAGCATCTGCCGCACCGGCCGGCGCCCGCGCATGGGGGGTGTCTGCCCGGTCAGCGTGTCGGAAAAGGCCTGGATCTGCACCCGGTTGTAGTTCACCAGCCCGATGTAGCCCAAGGCCGCCGCCAGGCGCTTGGCGAAAAGCAGTTTCCGGGGGTCGCCCCAGTCCATGGACCGCGAGGCATCCAGCAGGATCGCAACCGTCAGGTCTTCCTCTTCCATGAACAAACGCAGGAACAGCCGCTCCAGCCGGGCGTACAGGTTCCAGTCGATGAAACGCAGGTCGTCCCCGGCCACATACGAGCGGTAGTCCGCAAACTCCGCGCTCTGTCCCTTCTTCTTGGAGCGCCGCTCCCCCTGCATCTTGCCCGCCAGAATCTTGCGCGACAGCACATCCAGCCGGTCCAACTGGTGCATGAACTCCGAGGTGAGCAGTTCCTCAGATCGCTGCGGGCGGGTTGAAGGAGCGGATGTCATGAGAATCTCGGGTCTCGAGTTTCGGGTGTCGGGATTCGGGTCTCGCATGTGCTGTCCATCTGATCAGGCCCAAAGGGCCGGCCCTTGGGGCCTATGACGCCTTGCATTCACCATTCCTATCTCCGGCATCATCATTCGAAGTTCGCGACCCGAGCCCCGAGCCCAAAGCCCCCTGCCCTCACCTCGCCTCCGCGGTGACGGGCATCGTGTCGGCAATGTCGTTGAGCACCATATCGGGCGTCAGGCCCTCGGCCTGGCCCTCAAAGTTCAGGATGATGCGGTGCCTCAGCGCCGGCAGCAGCACCTCTTTGATGTCGTCGATGCTGACGTTGGCCCGACCGTCCAGAAGGGCCCGCACTTTGGCCCCCAGAATGATGGTCTGGGCCGCCCGCGGGCTGGCTCCGTAGCGGATGAACTGCTTCACGTTGCGCGTCGCATACGCCTCGCCCGGACCCTCGGGATGCGTGGCCAGCACGCAGCGCACGGCGAAATCCTGCACGTGCGGGGCGATAATCACCTGGCGCACCAGGCGCTGGTGGGCCAGGATGCTCGGCCCGTCCAGCACCGCCGTCACCTGCGGGTCGTGGGCCGTCGTGGTGCGGTCCAGGATCGCGTGCAGTTCTTCCCGGCTCACATAACCCACCAGCAGCTTGAAGAAGAACCGGTCCAACTGGGCCTCGGGCAGGGGATACGTGCCCTCCTGCTCGATCGGGTTCTGGGTGGCCATGACGAAAAACGGCTGATCCATGATGTGGGTTGTGCCCGCCACCGTTACCGAACGTTCCTGCATCGCCTCCAGCAGGGCCGCCTGCGTCTTGGGTGTGGCCCGGTTGATCTCATCCGCCAGCACGATCTGGGCGAAGATCGGGCCGGACTGGAACTTGAACTCGCGCCCCCCATCGGGGCTCTCGTGCACGATGGTGGTGCCGGTGATGTCGGCCGGCATCAAGTCCGGCGTGAACTGGATGCGGCTGAACTTCAGCGTCAGGGCCCGGCTCAGCGAGCGGATCAGGAGCGTCTTGCCCAACCCCGGCACGCCTTCCAGGAGGCAGTGACCGCTGGCGAACAGGCAGGTCAGTACACCCTCGACAATCTCTTTCTGGCCCACGATCACCTGGCCGATCTGTTCCTGAATCCGCTTGAAATCGGCCCGGAACTTGTCGGCCTGCTCCAGCACTTGACGCTCGTTTTCATTGCTCACAGCCATAGTTAAACTCCCATCTTCGGTTCCTGCGACTTCTGCGTTTCCGACGGTCTTTTAGCTCTTCTCGATCTTCTGCTGCGCCCGGCGCTTGACATCCAGAAGCCGGCTGGTAGTAGCCGGGGCGTTGTCTGCGGCCGGGCCCGCCGCCGCCCGGGCGGGGGGTGCCTCTTCCTGGGCCGCCCCCACCGCGGCCGCAAAATCCTCCTCCGCCTGGGCATCGGCCCGGGCCTCGAACTTGTGCCCCGCCTGGGCGGGGCGCGGCAGCGGCGGCGTTGCCGGCCCGGCCGTCCCCAGCCGCTCTTCCACCGCGGCCGCCCTCTTCTTGAGCGCCGCCATGGTCTCCTGGGCGCTGGGAGCACGATGGCGGAAGGCCCCGCTCACCGCGTCCACGCGTCCCGCTGCCCAGCGCCACAGCCCCGGCAGGTCCCAGGCAATGCGCCGCACCGCCACATCCACCAGGAACAACGCCAGCAGCAGCACCAGCAGCGGCCGCCACAGCGGCCGCAGCGACCTCGCCTCGGTCATACCGCTGCGCGTGAAGAGGTCGGCTGACCGCGCGTGGGCCGGGTCCAGCACCCGCCCGCCCGTGATCGCGGCCACTTCCTCAATGTTGGCCAGGTTGGAATCGAAGATCCGCAGTTCCCTCCCGCGGGGTTTGGTCACGCCGCCGAAAACAAACTGGGCCCCCCCCATCCCGGGGCCGCCGCGGGCATCCCCCCCTTGAATCGCCAGACTGGCAATGTAATTGCCACTGGCCTGGGCCGGCACCTCTCCCTCATACACTCCCGGCCCGGTCTGCTGAAGCTGCACCGATTCCAGCTTCCCATCCGGGGTCAGCACCGATCCGCCCACCCGCAGGAAATTGAGGTATCCCCCTTCCGCCCCCCCGGCCGCCGGCCCGCCGCCCGCCGCGCTGTTGCCCGTCGCATCCAGACGCAGATGCACCCGCCCCCCTTCCACCTGTGCGGACAGGTCATACGCCCGGCTGGCCGGCGGCCGGGACACTTCCCGCACCACCCGGGCCCAGAAGTCGGCGTACACGCTCTTGCGCAGCCAGTCGACGGCCCAGCGATTGGTCGCATCCGAGGTAAACGCCGCCGCCCGGCCCAATCCCACCTGCCAATGGGCGAACAGCGGCTCGCCCTCGGGCCCCACCATCGGCATGTAGACCCGGGGATCGTTCTTCGGCCCCGTCAGCACCAGCCCCTTCAGATCGGGCACCGAATGGATCCCCACCATCACCGGCGACCCGGTGGCCTGAAGCGTCGGGGTAAAGGGCTTCTCCTTGAGCAGGTTCTTGCGGATCGTGCGGGCTTCCTTGATGAAGATCTGGGGTAGCCGCCGCGGGTCCTGCACCGGATAGTAATTGCCGCCACCCATCTGCGCCAGGTCCGCCAGCAATTTGCCATCCACATCATCCCCCACACCCACCGTGGACAGCGTGATCCCCGCCCGGGCCATCTGGCCCAGCACCTGGTAGAACGGCCCGGGCTGGCTCAACCCGTCGGTCAGCACAATCACGTGCCGCACGGCCGCATCTTCCGGCCCCAGCTTGGCCAGGGCCCGATAGGCCTCTTCCAGCGCCGGGTACATGTTGGTGCCGCCCCCGGGCTGGATCGAGCGGATCATCTTGAAGATACGCGTCGGGTTGCGCACTTGGGTCAGGTTGACGATCCAGCGCGGTTCGGTGTCGAAGGCGATCACCCCTACCAGGTCCTGCGGGAAAGATCG
>JAJXSS010000020.1 GCA_021784455.1 Planctomycetota bacterium | reverse complement strand
CCGGTTTTGGGATCGCTGCGCTGGGCCCCGGCGCCGTGGACATCCAGCAGGTGGCGCTGGCCGGTCCAGGGATCGGGCATGTAGCCGGTGGCCTGGCCGAAAGCGATGTAAACGGCCCGGTCTCCCGGCCAGGGGCCATCCAGGTGCGTGGTGCCGGTCCAGCACCACTCTTCGGGATCGCTCACTTGGAAGATCGGGTCAATCGCCGGCCCCCGTTCCCCCGGAATGACGGCATGCGGGGCCCGCTTATAGTCCACGATACTCTGGAGTTCCTTGGCATTGGGCAGGCGCCAGTCCGCATGGCCCGCCAGGTGCAGGTTGACGGCGTATCGGAGGGCATCTTCCCAGTTCATCGCCTTGCCGCTGTCGGCCTTGGCCCACATCAACCCCGTGGCCAGGTCGGAGATGGTGCCATCGTGATTGTCCACGAATTGGTTATGCCCATACCGGGGGTTGCCGCGCACGAAGCGCACCAGTTGCCGCACCACCTGGCCATCGGGGCGGGCATCCTTGGGGTAGCCCTTGATCCGGCCATCGGCGAAGTTGACCCCGAACACGGTGGGTGAGTGGCGCATGGTGCGGCCGACGTAGACGGTGCTCGAGAGGTACTGCACATCGATATCGCGCTCACCTAATGCGCGCTCGCCGTAGCGGAAGTCGAGGTAGCGGGTGTCCAGGTAGGGCCGGCGCTTCACCAGGCAACCCCGGAAGTCCATGAGCGAGTACAGCTCCTTGATGCCGGGCACGCGCCAGTCGGTATATCCGCCCGTGCGGCAAGACTTGGCCTGGGCCATGGCTTGGGTGTAGGTCAGCTTGTGGTGCAGGTTGGACGCCTTCTGCCACATCAGGCCGGTGTTGAGGTCGGTGATGGTGCCATCGCCGTTGTCCCTGTAACTGGGCTGAAGACTCTGGTAGCAGGCATCCTGGCCATAGAAGGGTTCCCCCGGCCGGGGAGCGTGGGGCATGGGCCCGTCATTGTCATAGAACTGGACCTGCCCTGTATCCACGATGGGATAGGTCAAGCCGCCGTGCGACCCTCCGGCCGCCGCCGTAGCTATGGCCGCCATGGCAAGCACGGCCCAGCCAGCCCAAGGCGCCGCCGTTGGCATGCCGACACCTCCCATCACCAGTGGATGAATGGTAGTCCCTCGTCACCCCAGCGCTACCATGGGGCAACGGCCGGGGGGACCGGGTGATTGCCGCACCGGGTGTGCCAAGAAGAAAAAAGCCCCGATGGGGAACCGGGGCTGCGGATCATCATCAAGATCAGAAACCTGGCCGGCTTACCAGGTCAGCAGCACACCCATGTAGACCTGCATGCCGTTGTAGCCGGGATTATGCTCCGTGCCGTCGTAGCCGGCGTTGGAAAGGTGGAAGTAGCGGGCCCCACCCATAAGGTCCAGGTAGCTGGCCAGATGCACGGTGGCACCCAGGCCCGCCTGGGGCGTGAAATCGAAGTGGGTGCCATTGGTGGGGAACTGGCGGTTGAATTCTCTGAACCCCGCCCCGGCGTCGGCATACACGGTCCAATTCTGGCCCTGGAGGAAGTGCCAGCGGAACAGCAGGTCCAGGCCCGCGCCCCAGGCATCGCCGGGATTGCCGGCCTGTTTCCCGAAATCAACGAACGTCCCAACCCCTTCGACGTTGAACGCCAGATTGTCCCAGAGGTAATAGCCCAAGCCGGCGTGAAGCTCGTAAAGATGGTCACTGCTGAACACCGTGCCCGACAGGTAGGTGGGCGTCACCCAAGTGCCCTGGGGGAACGCACAGGCGGCACTGCCATCCGCCTGGGCGTCGGCAGCGGCCGGGGACGCCATCAGGGAGATCGAGGGCAAAAGCGTGGAGCCTGCCTGAACGGCACCAGCCGCGGCCAGCACCAGAGCCACAGCGAACGTGCCTAAAAGAAACCTGGTCATCAAGCATGCCTTCCTTGGGCTGCGGCGAATTCCCTCGTCTTGCGGTACACAGGTCGGGGCATTCACCTAATTCGAGGAACACGGGATATTCTGCCCTCATCATCGTCACAAGAGCAAGAAAGCCATCACTATAGCGAGCCATTGCCGTGGGTTATCCACAGCCTCCAGCCCGACTTCGCCGCAGGCTGGAATGACAGGTTATCTACGGGCCAGGTTTCCTGGGCCGCGGTTATCGCCCCTGGAGCCGCGGTGGGTTAGAATCCGGCCATGACCACCGCCTCTGGAACTGCGCCCAGCCGGCGCCCGACCGAGAGCCCCCGGCCGGACCTCGCCAAGTTCCTGGACAAACAGCCGCCGCACTCGCTGGAGGCGGAAATGGCCCTTGTGGGCTCAATGATTCTCGACAGCCGGGTCATCGGAGATGTGGTACAGGTGGTGTCCGAGGCGGCTGATTTTTACAAGCCGGCGCACGGGGCCATCTTTCAAGTCCTGATCGAAGCTTTCGACCGGAATGAGCCGGTGGATCTGGCCCTGCTCAACGAGCGCTTGCGGGACAAGGGCCTGTTAGACTCGGTGGGCGGCCTGCCCTATCTGCTGGAACTGGCCGAGAGCGTGCCGTCGGCCGCCAGCGCCCCGTATTACGCCCGGATTGTGCGCGACAAATCCGTTCTGCGCCGGCTGATTGATGCCGCGGGGGGCATTCTCTATGACGCCCATGCCTCGGGGGAGTCGGCAGACAACATCGTGGACCGGGCCGAGCAGGAAATCTTCCGCATTGCGGAAACCCGCACGTCCACGGAGGCTACCGACCTGGGCCACCTGGTGCAGGAGATCTACGACCAGTTGGCGGCCCGGCACGGCCAGGGCCAGGTTGTCACGGGAATGGAGACGGGCTTTTTTGAGATGGATGACATGACCTCGGGACTGCAGCGGGGGGAGATGATCATCGTGGCCGGCCGCCCCAGCATGGGCAAGACGGCCTTCGCCATATCCATCGCCGAGCACATGGCCGTTACCAAGAAGCAACCGGTGGCGATCTTTTCCCTGGAAATGAGCCGCCAGCAACTGGCCCAGCGACTCTTGTGCTCGCGTTCCGGGGTGGATTCCCAGCGGGTGCGGCGCAACATGATCCGCGAGGAGGAGTTCCATACGCTGGTCATGGCCGTGGGCGAACTGGCCGAGTCGCCGCTCTTGATTGATGACACCCCCGGATTGACCATGCTGCAGTTAAGGGCCAAGGCCCGCCGCATGGCTGCCCGCAACGACATTAAGGCCATCGTGATCGACTACCTGCAGCTCATGAGCTTTCCCCAGGCGGAAAGCCGCCAGCAGGAGGTGTCGGAGTTGTCCCGGGGCATCAAGGCCCTGGCCCGCGAGTTGTCCGTGCCGGTGATCTGCCTGTCGCAGCTCAACCGGTCTCCGGAGGCCCGCGAAGGCCACAAGCCGCGTATGAGCGACCTGCGCGAATCGGGGGCCATCGAGCAGGATGCGGACGTGGTCATGCTGCTGCATCGCGAGGAGTACTACCACGATGATGACTGGAAAGCCCAGCACCCCGAGGAGTGCGGCATCGCGGAGGTCATCATCGCCAAGCAGCGCAACGGGCCGGTGGGAACGGTGAAGCTGCAGTTCAACGCCTCGACCACCAAGTTCAACAACCTGGCTTCGGGCCGGGGGGGCGTTTCGGGTACCGGGGACGCGGCCATTTGACGCCGGGATACCGGGGGGCAGGAGACGGAACCCCGGTGTTACGAATCGCCCCTGGCCGCAGGGCTTTCTCCCAGGGGCGCCGCCGGACTGGAAAACCATCCGGAAGCAGCAGGGTGCTTCCGGATGGTTGGACCCCTTGCCGGCTTGGAAGGGGGTTAATGCTTCTGGCTGAGGGTCTGCGTGCCGGTGTTCACGGGAATGTCATGCACACCCACCACCACCAGGGCCTTCAGTCCCTCCCGGGTGTATACCCGGCCGGATACCGAGACTTCCTTCCAAAGCAGCTTGTGCACGGCGTCGTACGCCGCCTTGGTCTGGCCATCCTTAGGGTCGAAGGTGATCACGTAAACCGTGTGCCCGGGCATAATCCGGGACACCATCGACGTATCCTCCACCACCACGGCGATGGGCGTTTCCGGGCCCAGGAAAGCCAGCAACCCCTTGCCCGCGTGCTTGGCGTTCACGGCCGGCACGCCCTGGGTCACGAAGTGATCGACCGTCACCACCCGGCCGGTGAAGGTCTGAATGGGCGGTAAGGCTGCGGCCGGAACAGGCACTTTGGCCACAGGCGTCTGAGGCCCGCTGTCGGCGGCTTGCAGGCTGGGCTGGGACCACCAGCCGGCCAGGGCGGCCACGGCCAGAACAAGCGTGATTACGCTGATGCTGCGCCATTTCATGGTCATGCTCCTTTCTGTGCTGGCGTGATGGGCGGGACCGGGCGTCGGTCGGCGCGCCGACCATCGGCGCGCCGACCGCTCCGGCACCACTGGGATCACGCGGAATGCGGCCAAGTCATCAGGCCCGGCCGGTTCACCAACTCCATCCGGGAACAGAGCAACCAGGTCCACCCGTCAATAGCCCGGCGCGGCCGGTTTCTGCGACTGGCCGGACTGGTTGGCGGGCGGAGTGCCCGGGTTAGGCGTCGTTGCGCCGTTGGACTGACCGGGCTGCGGGTTGGGGGCCGCCGCATTGGGCGACGGTTCGAGGGTCTGGGGCTGATCCGTCCCCTTCTTGCAGCCGGTCAACAGCAGCGGCAACGCCATCAGGGCGGCCGCCGAAATCAGAGTCACGGACATCCGTAAGCGTTTCATGGCGATCTCCTTTCATGGCCCGTGTTGTCCGCCGGGGCGGCCCGGCCGCACGGCCGGTTCCATCGCACCACGCGAACGTTGAGCCTCCTCACACCACCGATAACACCCTACGCGCCACGGTATGAAGTCCGGCTAAAAGGGAAATGAAAGGGATTTCATGCAGGCTTCATCAGTTGACGGCCAGCAGCGGCAGCGTCGCGGTAAACACGCACCCGCCGGTTCTGCGATTGGCGACCCTGATCTGTCCCTCGTGCAGCCGCGCGATTCTGGCGGCGATGGCCAGGCCCAGGCCGGTACCGCGGCGCGGCGTGGGGGCGCCGGCCTGCACGAAACGGTCGAAGATGGTGCCCAGGGCCTCGGGGGGCACGCCGGGCCCCTGGTCCCGCACTTCAATGACAGCGTGGCGGTCGCACCGGCTCACCTCCACTTCGACGCGGCCCTGGGGCGGCGAGAACTGCACCGCATTGCGGACCAGATTGCTCACCAGCGTCATCACCAGACCGGCATCGCCCTGGTACATCATCTCGCCCTGCCGCTCGTCGGGTTGGTCCAGGGTCAGGGCCAGGGTGACCCCCAGTTCCCGGGCCAGGCCCCGGCAGTCATCGACGGCCTGTTCCACGGCGTCATTGACGGGGGCCACTTCTCGATCGAGGGGATGCCGGTCATCGCCCACGCGTGCCAGCACCAGCAGGCTGTCGACCAGCCGGGCCAGGTGCCGGACCTCCTGTTCCACGCTGTCGATGAAGCCCCGGCACTGCTGAGGGGTGGGTTCCAACTTCTTGAGCACCTGGGCCTCCGACAGCAGGGCGCTCAGCGGCGTCTTGAGCTCGTGGGAGGCATCGTGAATGAAGCCGTCCTGGGCCTGAAAACCCGCTTCCAGGCGGGCCAGCATCTGATTGACATGCAGGACCATCTGGCCGATTTCATCGCTGCGGTCGCTCGAGGTGATCCGTTGCTGGAGTTGGCCCGGCTGCACCTGCTGGACCAGGGCCGACACCTCCCGGATTTTGCGCACGGCCCGGCCGGCCACGAACCAGGAAGCCACCGCCGCCGCCAGCAGCCCCACGCCCGCTCCCACTAACAGGAGCTGCCGCCACTGGGCGACCGCCGCATCCACGTGGTCCAGGCTAGCGGCCATTTGCAGCGTCAGGACCTGGCCTCCGGCCGTTTGGACCGACCGCGTGACCATTCGCAGGCGGTGGCCGGCGCCCGGCAGGGACTCGACGGCCTGGCCCGCCAGAATGCTCAACCGTACGTCCGAAGCGGCTCGGCCCGGGTGGCGCGAGGCGCTCAAGGGAAGTTCAAACCGGCCCAGGTTGCCCGAGCGCTGCAGCACCTGACCCCGGGCATCGCGCAATTGCACAAAAAAGTTCCGGAACAGCGCGGTGCGGGTTTCGTCCCGCACGATCTCCTGCACATCGGGGGCAAACAGTCCGCCGTGCCACTGGGCCAGCCTGGCCGCCACGCTGTCGCTGCGCTGGATCAGTTCATTGTCGAAGTAGCGGTACAGATATTGTTGACCCGCCAGCACGGCCGCCAGGCTCAGGGCCAGTTGCACGACGCCAAACAGCACCACGAAGGTCCCGATCAGCCGCAGGCGCAATGATCCCGGCAGGTGCAGCATGATTCAGTCCACGGGTCCCAGACGGTAGCCCGAACCCACCACCGTCTGGATCAGGGGCCGGTCGAACGGCTTGTCGATTTTGCGCCGCAGGGTGGAGACGTACACATCGATGACGTTGCTGAAGGGGTTGAAGTTGATCTCCCACACGTGTTCCCCGATGGCTGTGCGGGTCAACACCCGGTCGGGGTTGCGCAGGAAATACTCCAGCAGGGCGAATTCCTTGTGCTTGAGGTCGATGGTCTGGCCGCCGCGGGTTACCCGCCGCCGGACCAGATCCATCTCGATGTCTTCATAACGCAGGAAGGCCGCCTCGCCTCCGCCCTCGGCGCGGCGCAGCAGAGCCCGCACGCGGGCCACCAGTTCCGAAAACTCGAAGGGCTTGGCCAGGTAATCATCCGCCCCCGCATCCAGACCGGCTACTTTATCCCGGGTCTGCCCCAGCGCTGTGAGCATCAGAATCGGGGTGCGCAAGCCGCTGCGGCGCAGGGCCCGGCACAGATCCACCCCATTCGCATCGGGTAACATCAGATCCAGGATGATCAGGTCAAAGGCTTCGCGGGTGGCCAGTTGGCTGCCCTCGAGCCCCCGGCCGGTGGCGGCCGCCACAAACCCGTGTTCTTCAAGCCCCTTGGTGAGGGCCGCGGCCAGCTTCGGGCTGTCTTCGATCACCAGCACCCGCATGTTCTGCTCCCGTGTCCGGCCGGGGCGCGAAGCTCCTCTTCGGCGGCGCTCAGGCTGCCAGCTTACGAGCTACCTTGATCTTAGGGATCTCCCGGATCCCGCGGGGTGCCCCCCCTCGCGCCCTCAATCATAAAAAGGGACATAGGCAGACGGTCCGCCCAGGACGCCGCGTTTGCCTCCGTAGCGGCGCAGGCGTTCCATCACGCGCAGGGCCAGATGCACCTCATCGTCCAGTTCGCTATCCCGCGCCGGGCCAACCAGACTGTCACCATTTTCCCCGGCAAAGACCTGCTCGACGACGATGCGCCGCACCATCGGTCGAAGGGCTTCGACCGGGGTGTCGGGGAACTCCACCAGCAGGCGCACCAATTCGGGCACCAGCCAGCGGCAGGCGGTTAAATCTGGCCCCGCGGAACAATCCGGGCAGCGCTGGCAGGCCCGGTTGCATTCCCGCTGCAGGAGGACTTCCGCCATAGACTCCAGCAAAGGCAGGTCGGTCATGGCTGACTCCATCTCTCAAAGTTCCGCCCCTTGCTCTTGAACCCCGGCGCGTGCGGCTTTAGATACCCCGCTCTCCAGGTCCGCGATCCGGAAACTCCGTAACCGATTGTGTAGACTGTCCGCCCTTGAGTGCCACCCGGAGGCCGCTTCCCAATCGTCATCCCTACGGAACCCTAGTCCCGGCACCCTGAATGTCAACCGGAAATGGCGGAATTTATGGGTCACGCCACTGACATCTTGGAGTACCATTGTCTCGAGGATCTGAGGGCAGGGGGGCACCAGGCTCGATCTGGGCTGTCTGCCCGATGCCCGCGACACGTTAAGGCGGTTATAGGTGTTTGACCGGTTTGATGGGCATCATCGCTGGACCGCGGTCCAACCGTTGCCATAGAATCGATCGCAAGCGTGGCCCACCCGACGTTCTCCTCACACCACCCCAGAAATAAGGAGCAACGCCATGAAAGCACGCCTGATCACGTTCGGTCTTTGCCCCATAGCCCTGGTTTTGCTGGCCGGGTGCAGTACGGCGCCGGTCACCGAGTCAGGCCGGGAAGCCGTGGTCGCGCAGGGGGCCGCGGCCATGAATGCGTTTACCCGGACCGATCCCACGCTGAGCCAGCTTTTGAACAAGTCGGCCGGTTATGCGGTCTTCCCTTCGATTACCAAGGGGGGGGCCGGTCTGGCCGGGGCCTACGGCCGGGGCGTTCTGTACCAGGGGAACCAAGTGGTGGGCTACTGTGATGTGTCGCAGGGTACCCTGGGGCTGCAACTGGGCGGCGAGAACTACCGCGAGTTGGTCGTCTTCAGGGACTCGGACGCCTTGGCTCGGTTCAAAGCAGGGGACTTCACCTTTGCGGCCGGAGCCAGCGCCGTGGCGGCCAAGGCCGGGGCCGCCTCCAACGCCCCGTATGAGCGGGGCGTGATCGTCTTTACCCAGAGCATTACGGGCCTGATGTTCGAGGCTGCCATTGGCGGTCAGAATTTCAGCTACGTCCCCAAGTAGGCCGCAAAGTCCTTGTCTGTTGCACGCCATCCCCCCTTTCCCGCGAGCAACGGGAGAGGGGGATTTCAGAGCTCACGGTACGACCTGCACGGTGCTGTAGCGTTCCACCAGCAGGCGGAAAAGCTGGGCGATGTCGTCCGCCCGCAGACGGATGCAGCCCAGGGACATTTCTTTACCGATGGAATTGGGGTCGATGGTGCCGTGGATGCCGTAGCCATGCTTGTTGCGGGTGGCGTCATCCACGCCCTGTAAAGCCATCCAGAACTTGCCGATCGGGACGTTGGGGTCCGTGGGTGGGTAGTAGCGGTTCGTGTTCGGGTCGGTCCAGCCGGGATTGGCCACCTTGCCCCCCGGGGCGACGATCCACAGCCCGACCGGGGTGGAATTGGATTTGCCCAGGCCCACGGGGAAACTGGTGGCATAAATCGGGTGGCCCGCCGCATCCTTGAGGTACACGTCGATCCGGAACTCGCTCTTATGCACGATGGCGTCAAACGGCCCGTTGATGACCTTCAGACGCCGACCCACCCAGATATGCCGGGCATCCACGTGGTTGATCTGCTCGATGAGATGGTAGGGGATCTTATAGCGCCAGGCGATCTTGCCCAGCACATCACCGGCCTGGAACTGGTAATACGCGCACAGCGGGTCCCCCGGAGTGACCTTGGGCCCAAATAAGAGCTTCTGGTTGACGCTGGAAAGGGTGTCGCGGATGGCCTGGGCATCCTGTGTCGCAAGCTGGGCATAATAGTTGAAATACAGCTTGCTCAGGGCGGCGCGGCCCTCGATCACCTTGCCCGAGCCCAGGAGTTTCAGGCCGGCGGTGAGTTGGGCGGACAGATCCCCGGCGGGTTGGGTGGCCGGTTCGGTGGTTGCCACCGGAACCGCCGGTTGCGTGGCCGGGGGTGAGCCCGGAAGGTCGGCCGGAAAGGCCGCGGCCGGCGCCAGCCCGCTGACAGGCGCAACCAGGGGTTGTGCCGGGGGGGCCGCAGGGGATGGGGTGGGGGCCGGTTGGGTGGCGGCGGGTTGCGCCACCACTTTGCTGGGTCCCGGATGCAGCACGGCCACCGCCGCGACAATCACCCCCGTCACCAGCACCATCACCAGCCAGGTCCATGGCCGGCGACGGGGCCGCGTAAACGAAGGGTTCTGGTCGGATTCATGGGCACGTTTGGGTTGAGGAAACAACAACATCGGTTGGTCTCTTGCCGTCGGTTCGGGCGGGGCCGAACGCACGGGATTATCGTGTTTGATCCAATGGTTGGGGTGATCCCGACCCTACTGTCCGGCCTGGCGCATCTGCTGCACCCAGGCCAGGTACTGGGCGATGCGCTGCTCGTAGCCCCGGTCCGTGGGCTCATAGTAGCGTTTCTCCACGCCCAGGTAGTCTTGATCGACAAAACCCCCCGCTGCTTCGTGAGGATATTGGTAGCCCTGGGCGTGGCCCAGCCGGGCGGCTCCCTGGTAGTGGCCATCGCGCAGGTGGCGGGGCACGGGGACGGTGCGGTTTTCCCGCACATCGCTCATGGCCGCCCAGATTGCCTTGGCCGAGGCGTTGCTCTTGGGGGCGGTGGCCATGTAGATCACGGCCTGGGCCAGGGTGAGCTGGCACTCGGGCATGCCCACGCGTTCGGTGATCTGAAAGGCGGCGCTGGCCAGTTCAATGGCCCGGGGGTCGGCATTGCCGATGTCTTCGCTGGCCAGGATGGCAATGCGGCGGGCGATGAAGCGGGGATCCTCCCCGGCTACCAGCATCCGGGCCAGCCAGTAGACGGCGGCATCCGGATCGCTGCCGCGCATGGACTTGATCAGGGCCGAGGCGGCATCGTAGTGTTCATCGCCCGTGCCATCGTACACGATGGCTTTGGCCTGGATGGACTGCTCGGCGACGGCCAGGTCAATCACGATCGCAGGGGATGCGGCGGGACTTTCGAGGGGAATTCCGGGGGGGGTGGCGGCGTGCCCGCCCGTGTCTGCCCCAGCCCCCCCGGTCTGAGCCAGCGATGATAGCACGGCGATCTCCAGGGCCATCAGAGCCCGCCGGCCATCTCCATCGCAGATCGTGGCCCAATGTGCCAGGGCTTCGTCGGTGATTTGCAGGTTCAACTGGCCAAAGCCGCGTTCCTGGTCGGTGGCGGCGCGGCGCACGATGGTTCGGATCTCCTCCTCGGTCAGCGGCTGGAACTGGAAGATCTGGGAACGGCTGACCAGCGGCGCGTTGACGGCAAAGAAGGGGTTTTCGGTGGTGGCTCCGATCAGGGTGATGACGCCGCGCTCTACATCACCCAGCAGCACATCCTGCTGGGCCCGGTTGAAGCGGTGAATTTCGTCCAGGAAGAAGATGGTGCGCTGGCCGTGGTCTTCCAGGCGACGGATGGCCCGGTCCAGCACCTCGCGTACATCCTTGACCCCGATGGCGGCCGCATTGCCGCGCTCGAACTGGCGCTGGGTGTAGCGGGCAATGAGTTCGGCCAGGGTGGTTTTGCCGGTGCCCGGGGGGCCGTAGAAGATGACACTGGTCAGGCGGTCGGCCTCGAGCATGCGGCGCAGAAGCTGGCCGGGGCCCAGGAAGTGCTGCTGGCCCACGAATTCCTCCAGGGTCCGGGGGCGCATACGCACCGCCAGCGGCTCGGCCGCCCTGCGCCGCTGTTCACGTTGGCCGGCCCACAGGTCGCTCATGACGTCATCATACTCGGGCGGGAGCCGGAGTCGGGGCCGCCGGAACCAAAGGCATCGGAGCCTTCGCTTCGGAAGCCGCTGTTCGGACAGGTCCCAACCCGTCTATCCGCCGCCGGACCGGATCCGCGCGGGCGAAGATCCGATCCACTCGCACATTTTTCTTTCCTGCCGCCCCCGATCCGGCATAGACTGGTAGGAATCAGCCGCGTCCGGATCCGCCAACCACTGAGGGGTGGGCTATGAATGTGATGCTGGTGCATCCATCGGCACTCATGTACGCCGAAGTTTATCTGCGCCTTGAGCCGCTGGGGCTGGAGTACGTGGCTCAGGCCGTGCGCCGGGCCGGGCATCGGGTCCGCATCGTGGATCTTCAGGTGTTCACCCCGGCCGAACTGTGGCGGGAGATCGAGGAGTTTCAGCCCGAGGCGGTCGGTTTTGGATTGAATTACCTGGCCAACGTGCCGGAAGTGATCGACCTGGCCAAGGCCATCAAGGCCAGACGGCCCCGATGTCTGGTGTTTACCGGCGGGCACTCCGGATCGTTCATCACGGAGGAACTGCTGGCCCACAGCGCCGGGGCCATCGATGCCTGCGTGGTGGGCGAAGGCGAAATTTCCACCCCTGGCATGCTGGATGCGTGGCCTCATCTCGACGGCCTGCCCGGCATTGCCACGCCCCGGGGGCGTGGCCCCCGGGCGCCGCTGGTGGAGCACATCGAGGCCATCCGTCCCGCGCGGGACCTGACCCGCCGCCGGCGCCGCTATTTCATCGGTGAGCTCGACCCTTGTGCCAGCATCGAGTTCTCCCGCGGCTGTCCGTGGGACTGTTCGTTCTGCTCGGCGTGGACGTTCTACGGCCGCTCCTACCGCAAGGCCTCGCCCGACGCGCTGGCCGACGAGATCGCGGGCATCCGCGAGCCCAATCTCTTTATCGTGGACGATGTGGCGTTTATCTATCCCGAACACGGGCACGCCATCGCCGATGCCATCGAGCGGCGGAAACTGCGCAAACGCTATTACCTCGAAACCCGGTGCGATGTGCTCATCCGCAATCAGGAGGTGTTCGCCCGCTGGGCCAGGCTGGGGCTGGCCTATATGTTCCTGGGCTTCGAGTCGCTGGACGGCGAGCAGCTCAAGCTGTTTCGCAAGCGCATCACGCCGAACCAGAATTTTGAGGCCCTGGCCATCGCCCGAAAGCTCAAGATCGATGTGGCCATCAACCTCATCACCGATCCCGGCTGGGACCGCGCCGACTTCCAGCGGGCCCGCGAGTGGGCCACCAGCGTGCCGGAGATGGTGCATCTGACGGTGGCCACCCCGTACCCCGGCACCGAGCTCTTCTATGAGAACCAGCGCCGCCTGAGCACCACGGACTATCGCCTGTACGACATCCAGCATGCCGTTCTGGCCACCAAGCTGCCGCTGCCTGAGTTCTACGCGGAACTGGTCGAGACGCAGGCCATCATCAACCGCAAGTTCATGGGCTGGCGCACCGCCCTGGCCGTGTCGCGCATCTTGGCCGGGCAGCTCATCCGGGGGCAGACGAATTTCCTGCGCATGCTGTTCAAGTTTTCCAAGGTCTACAACGCCCAGCGGCAGGTCGCCGACCACCAGCAACCGGTCGTTTACGGACTGCGCCGGCCGGAGGAGTACCCCCGGAAACCGGCCATGTCTGAGGTGCTGGTCCATGTGAACCTGCCTCAATCCGGGCTGTCACCGTCTCTGGCATCACAGCCCGCCCCGGCGGTTGTGACGCGCCCCGGCGCGCTGGCGCAGACTGTGGGGACGCAGCAGCCGGTGCCCTGAATGCGGCCCGCCCGGAGTGCGGGAAAATCCTACAATAGAGGTATGCTTGGTCTGCCTGTGATGCTGAAGCTCGACGGCCGCCGATGTGTGGTGATCGGAGGCGGAGGGGTGGCGCTGCGCCGGGCGCGGGCACTTCTGGAAAGCGGGGCGGCGGTGACCATCATTGCCCCCGGCGTCGAGCCCGAGTTGGCCGCGCTGCCGGTGGCCAAGGTGCTGCGGCCCTATCAGCCCGGCGACCTGGCCGGGGCGTTTCTGGTGGTGATTGCGACCGATGACCCGGTGACCAACGAGGCGGCCGCACGCGAGGCCCGGGCGCTGCAGGCGCTGGTCAACCGGGCCGATGAGCCGGAAGCCGGTGACCTGACCATCCCGGCCCACGGGCGGCGCGGGCCGATTACAGTGGCCGTACACACGTCGGGGATTTCGGCGCGGGCGGCCGCGGAAATCCGGGATCATTGCCTGCAGGCCATTGATCCGGACTGGCCGCGCCTCCTGGCAGCCGTGGCCCCTTTCCGCACGCGCATCCAGGAGGCGGTGGCGGATCCGGCCCAGCGCCGCGACCGGCTCCTGCGCCTGACCGATGCCCAGGCGATGCAGGCGCTCAAGAGCGGCGGTGATGCCGCCCTGAAAAGCCACTGCGCAACACTCTTGGAACCTGCGGGCCGACCGACCGGTCCACGGCAGGGCCCCGATGACCTTAACCCGTCCTGAACTTGTTCCCGGCGACAATGATGCCCCAGTTTCTGGCCGATGAACTGATTAACGGATCAACCGATCAAGCGATCCACCATGCGTGACCCCCTCACCACCATCTCCCTGATCTGCCTGACCCTGATTGCCCTGGCCGCCAGCGTCTGGGGTGTGCTGCAGCTTTACGGCTCCAATCGCACCGCGGGGACCATGAACTGGCACGCCCGGATCGCCACGTGGCTCATCGCCGCTGGCAGTGCCGCCGTCTTCCTCTACCGCTGGGTATGGGTGAACCATGCCTGGGTGCCGGTGGAGGCGCATGTGGATGGCCTCCTGCTCATCGTCGCGTTGATCGCCGCTCTGGCCCTGTATCTGCAGGCGCGGGCCAGGCTGCCGGGGCTGCTGGTGTTTGTCCTGCCTTTGATGGCCTTCCTGCTGGCCTGGGGGATCTGTGCCAGCATGTGGACGTTCCACGCCTTCAAGATCCACTCGGTCTGGAAGGCCCTGCACCTGACCAGCGTATACCTGGGCAGCCTGTTCTGCCTCATTTCCGCCGTGGCGGGGGCCATGTTCCTGCTGGTGAACTTCCGGCTGCGGCACAAGCGTGATCCGGCCCAGGTGGCGCGGATCGGCAGTCTGGAGACCATCGAACGCACCATGGTGCATACGGCCGCGGCCGGTTTCGCCCTCCTGACCCTGGCCCTGATCAGCGGCCTGATGCTGGCCGGGGCGGATGGCCTCCTGCGTCAGGCCGGCTGGTGGTCCAGCCCCAAGATCATCCTGGCCACCGCCGTGTGGGCGTTGTGCGCCCTGATCATGAACGTGCGGCACGTGGGCCCGTTCCGCGGTACGCGGGCCGCCGCCCTGAGTCTGGCCTGCCTCGTGCTGCTGCTGGCTACCATGGCTTTGGCCAACGGCATGACCTCGCCGTCGGCGCACCCGCCGGCTACGCAGCACGCACCGCTGGAGGCGCCCTGATGCGCATCGTGATGTGGGGACTGAACCACCGCACGGCCGGGGTGGAACTCCGGGAGCGTCTGGCGTTCGCCAGCCCGCGTCTGGAACAGACGCTGGCCGGCCTGCGCAGGGCCTGGCCCAGTGCCGAAGCGGTGCTGCTTTCCACCTGCAACCGCACGGAGTTTTATCTGGCCCGGCCGGCCCACGATCCGCCGGATATCGAAGCCCTCCTGGCTTTTGTGGCCGCCCAGTGCCAGGTCGCCCCCGAGGAACTGCGGGCCGCCTCCATCCAGCGCGAAAACGAGCAGGCTTTGATGCATCTGTTTCGCGTAGCCTGCGGTCTGGAATCGATGGTTGTGGGCGAGCCGCAGATTCTGGGCCAGATCAAGCGGGCCTATGAAGCCGCGGCCGGGGCTCAGGTGGTGGGGCCGGTCCTGCACCGCTCGTTCCAGCAGGCCCTGGCCATCGCCAAGGACGTGCGCAACCAGACGGGGATCGACCAGGGGCGCATGTCGGTGGGCTCGGTCGCCGTCGATTTCGCCAAAGAGGTTTTCGACCACTTCTCCGACAAGACCGTCGTGGGTATTGGCGCAGGCGACATGGCCAAGCTGACGCTGCAGCATCTGAAAGCCCTGCAGCCGGCCCGGCTGTGGATCACCAACCGCACCCCGGAGCGGGCTGTGGCGCTTGCTCAGCGGTTGGGGCTGAACCAGGTTCAGCCTGCCCTCTCCGTCTCCGGTACGATGATGGGTGAGGGGCCTGGACACGAAGACCGTTCGGGTTCAAGGGAATCTGCGGCCGGCGCTGCCCCCAGTTCGCCCGCGGCAGGTTCCGGCGGTGTCCGGGCCTGGGAAGACCTGGATGAACTGCTGGTGGAGGCCGATGTGGTCCTGACCAGCACGGCGGCCCGGGAGCCCATCATCACCGTGGCCCGCTTCAAGCCGCTGACCCGCCGGCGCCGGTTGCGGCCCCTGTTCATCATCGACATCGCCCTGCCACGCAATGTGGAGCCGGCCGTGGGCACCCTGCCCAACGTGTACCTCTACAACCTCGACGACCTGCAGCGCGTGGTGGAGGCCAACTACAGCGCCCGCCAGGCCCAGGCCGCTTTGTGCGAACCGCTCCTGGCCCAGGCCGTGCACCACTGCATGGCGGAAATCCAGAACCGCGACATCGGCCAGCTTATCAAGGCCCTGCGCCAGCACCTGCACGACCTGGGCCAGGTCGAGCGCTCCCGCACCCTGCGCAAGCTGCAGGCCATGCCCCGGGAAATGGCCCACGACCAGCGCTGTGCCGCTCTGGAGGAACTGCTGGATGAGCACACGACGCGGTTGATCAACAAGATCCTGCACCTGCCGCTGTCCCAGCTCGATCGCCGCAAGACCGATACCCCCCTGGCCTTCTACGCCACGGCCCTGCGCCGACTCTTTGGCCTGAAACAGGACGCCGAGCCGCCCAGTCACCAGGAACACCAGGAATAGGTGACTAACGGGCGGCCCGAGACGCGTCCCTTCCCGGCGGCGGGCGGGGGGCAATGGAGACCTTTCGCCGTGAGTGGCGACCCCCGCACTTGCCCGATCCGCGCGTTCCACGGAAACTAGCCGGACCCCCTGGGGATGGCCATGCCCGCACCAAGTTCATCTCACCGCATCAGGCACTTAGCCATCGCGGCCGGGGCGCTGGCTCTGTTCGCGGCCGCGGTATGGGTGGCGGTGCAGGGGGGGCTGTGGCCCCAGAACCTGCCTTCGGGCCCCACTGCCGGCCTGAGGACACAGATTCTGGGCAAAGTGGCCGGGGTGGCCTACATCCTGATCGGTTCCCTGCCCGTGCTGGCATCCTTCTGGCTGGGTGTGGCCGGGCTGGGTCTGCCCGTGCGGCGGCTCTTTGCCCGCCAGATTCAGGATCGCATCCCCATCCAACTGGCGGCCGGTTTGGGGCTCATGCTCCTGGCGGATTGGGGCCTGGGCCTGGCCGGCTGGCTGAACCCGTGGACGGCCTGGGGGCTGTGTACCGTGGGAACCCTCCTGTTCTTGTGGCACCTGACCGATGCCCAGCGGCGGGGCCTGCTCCAGATCGAACGCTGGCCCAATCCGCCCTGGACCGTGCTGCTGGGGCTGCCCGTGCTGGGCCTGATCCTGGTGGCCTGCGCCTGCCCGCCGGGAACGCTCTGGTCGGTCGAGGCCTTTGGCTACGATGTCCTTTCCTACCATCTGGAACTGCCACGCGAGTGGCTGGCGGCCGGGCGGATCAGCGGCCTGCACTACAACGTCTACAGCTACCTGCCCAACCTGGTGGAAGCCGGCTACATGCACCTGGGGGCCATGAGCGGGTCGATCTACAGCGCGATCTACACCACCCAGTTATTCGATGCCTCCGTGGCCGGGCTGGCGGCCTGGCTGGCGGCGTGCCTGGTCAGGCGCTACGGCGGCTCCCCCGCCGCGGCCCTGGCGGGCGTGGTGTTCCTGGCCACGCCGTGGGTACTGATCGCCGCCACCTTGCCCTATGACGAAATGGTGGGGGTGGCGCTGGGGTCGGCGGCGTTCCTGCTGCTGCTGGACGACACGGCCCCGGCCCGCAGGGTTGCCCTTTGGGCGGGGCTGCTGCTGGGCGCAGCCACCCTGGCCAAGCTGCCGATGGGGGCGATGCTGGTTCCGGCGGCCGGGCTGATGGTGCTCTTGCACCTCGACCATCCCCCCCGCGTGATCAAGCAGGAGACCCAACCGGCCACCGCCAGCGGCATCCCGCCCAAGCCTTCGGGTCCAAAGACAGGTCGTTCGGGCGGCACGCTGGTGCGCTTCGGCTTGGTCGCCGCCGGCGTGCTCCTGGCCGTGAGCCCATACCTCATCCGCAATGCCGTCTGGACGGGCAACCCCGTTTTCCCGGAAGGGATCGGCCTCTTTGGCCGCGGCTATTGGGGCAAGGCCCAGGCCCAGCGCTGGGAGCACGCCCACCATCCGGCCTTTACCCCCGCCCAAGCCCTCCGGAACCTGGCCGACCGCTGGCTGCTGGATGCTGGCTTCGGCGGCGTGGGGCCGGTCGCCGGCCCGGGGTCCGCCTCAGGACAGGAGGCCTATGACATCACCCGCTTCCCGCGCACCGGCCTGGTGCCCGCGTTGTGGCTAAGCGCCCTGCTGGGCGCGATCCTGGCGCTGCGCAGCCCCGTCCTGCGCCGCCCGGCTCTGGCGATGCTTCTGATTATTGCGGTCAGTCTGGCGGTTTGGGTCTTGGCCACGCACCAGCAGAGCCGATTCCTGATTCCCACCATCTGGCCGGCCTGCGTACTGGTGGGCCTGGGCATGCACGTGGCCGGCCGGCTGCGGCCGATCGGAGGCCGCCTGGGCTGGAGCCTGGTGTGGGCCCTGATCCTGACAGGGCTGCTTTCGTTCGACTCTTTTGACATCTTCTTCCACCAGACGGCCCTGCGCCGGGTGGCGGGGCCGGAGGCATCCATCCCGCCGCATCTCATGCACCTGCCGCCCTGGCTGATCGTGGACAGCCTGCCCGTGCAGCGCAACCCCACTCTGGCCATGCAGGATGGAGCCCTGCCCGGCGACCACGTCATCAACAACCTGCCGCCCGACAGCCGCACGCTGATCGTGGCCGATGCCACCGTCTTCTACATCCGCCGGCCCATCAGCTACCACAGCGCCTTCGACCCCGACCCTCTGGGCGCCCTGATCCGCGCCAGCCAGGATGATGCCCCCAAGGTCACGGCCCGCCTCAAGGCCATGGGATTCACCAATGTGTGGGTGAACTGGTCGGAACTGGACCGGCTGCACCGCACCTACGGCTACGACCCGGATGTGACGGCCCGCAGCGTCAGCAGCCTGGCCCAGCGCGGGGGCTGGCGGGTGCTGGCCAACTACGGCTGGGCCACGCTTTTTGCCCTGCGCTGAGGCTCCCGGCTGGCCGGCGCCTACGATTGCTCCCATGTTCGGAAGCCATCTGTCCATCGCCGGCGGCCTGCACAATGCCCTGATCGAAGCTCGCGCCCTGAAAATGGACTGCGTGCAGGTCTTCACCAAGAATCAGCGGCAGTGGTCCGCCCCGCCCTTGAAACGGGAGGACATCGCCCTCTGGCGACACCATCGCCAGGCCACCAGGATCAAGGTGGTGGTTAGCCACGACAGTTATCTGAAGATCGG
>JAJXSS010000019.1 GCA_021784455.1 Planctomycetota bacterium | reverse complement strand
GATCTATGGAGTGGCCGTAATCGACGGTCCATCCGGCGGGTGTCCACATTCCCACCGCAGCATGGGAGATCTGAACCACGCCCCAGGAGGGAATGCCGAAGCAACGCAGGATGAAGCGGCCAAACCAGGCACGGGGGCCGCACTTGCCGCCGCCGTTGAGGATCTGCGGATAGGTGCGGGGCCAGCCGAGCCACTGGGGGGCCTGGTAAACCACATCGGTCCCGACGATACCCGCGTAGTCGCCGCTCCGGACCAGGTCCGGCCGGTAGGTACGCAGCATTTGTCGGCCCCAGGTGAGCTGGTCGTCCGGGGCGTCCGAATTGATGACGAACCGGTACTCCCACGTGGTCAGATGCGCGAAATGGGGGTCCAACTCGCCGGCGAGGAAGGCTTTCGCGTAAAGCTGGTAGCGGTGCACGGGATCGACGAAGGTTTTGCGGTCGAACTCCTTCACGGGTACGGCCAGTTCCAGGGCGGTGGCCAGGGCCAGCCGCTGGAACAAGCCCCGGCGGGCGTGCGGGCTGGACTGGAGGATGGCATCGTAGATGCGCATCGCTTCGACGTAGTGATTTCCGGCGGCTCCACCGGCCAGAAGCATCTGACGTTGCAGCGGGACATCCGCGAGCGTGCGGTCCACGAGTGCTTCGGAGGCGGGATCCTGCTGGGCGAACAGGGCAAGCTGACGCGGGGTGGCGGCCGTGAGAAAGGCACAACGGACCAGTTGCGTATCCAGGTGATCGTTTGAGAGGAACGGCTCCAGGTCTTTCAGAAGGGGTTGGGCCGCGGCGAGGATCTGCTTGCGCAGAGCATCGAAGGCCTGGGCGGTCTGCTGCTTGAGGGCGGTGGCCGGTTCGAGCAACCGGGGGTTGTTGGCCAGCCGTGCCTGGCGGCGGGCGCCCCGCCAGGTTCCCATAGCTTTTTCCATCGCCGCGTAGGTGGCGGCCTCGCGGGTGTAGGCCTGGAGGAACGCCTGACGCCTGGCAGGATCGAGGGCGGGAAGGGCCGCGGCGATCTGGACTTTCAGTTGGGCGAGTTGGCCGTCATATTCGGCGCAAAGATGCTGGCCCTTCTGGGTGAGCGCGATGGCGGGGGCCGGTTGTTTGGCGACCGTTGCGCCGGTCAGACCGGGGGCCGCCGTCGGAAGGATGAAACTCAAACAAAGGATGACCAGATGGTGCATGGGAGGAGGCCTTCTTGAACACTGGTCTGAGTGTCGTTCAGGCACGTGGGGAAAAACCACGTCGAACAAAGCCGAGTAGCCGGTGTGCATCATATCTGTTAGGTGTGTCCACACAACGGCTTATCGCTGTTTGATCAGGCCGGACCCAGAACTCGCGTTGCGTTGAGGCAACATACCCGGCTAAGTGGTAGAATCGGGTGTAACGGACCGGGCTGGTATTGTACGTATAAGTCGTTGTATATCATTGTCTTGGGTATATGTACTCCGCCTCAGGCCGGGGCTGGCACGGAGCGGCAAGGAAGTTGTGATACACTCAGCAGGCCGCCACGAAAAACCCGCGGCCGGGGAGTACGAGGAAATGGACGAGAAGACCTTCCAGACCAAGCTGAGCGAACTGATGACGGAAATCTCGACGCTGCCCAAAGCCGAGCGCGAGAAACTGGCGGCCCTGGCGCAGCAGACGCACGATCGGCACGCCAAGCTGCGCAAGACGGTGAACGATCTGCAGGACAGCCTGGACTACCTGCGTCTGGCCATCAAGTACATGGTGTTTGATCTGGAAGCCACGCGTCGCGAGAACTCTTATCTGCGCAAGATGCTGGAGCACAAGTTCTCCACTGAGGAACACCACGAGGATCACGACCACGGTCCGGAAGCCGTCTGAACCCGACTTCGCCTGCTGTTGAAAGTACCCTCCAAGCCGAACGGACGCCGACTCGCGGCGTCCGTTTTTTTTACAGGGGGCCGCACGCGGGCATCCGCCGGGACCCGGCGGCTTTGCTTGCAGGCCTATTTGACCGATATGATTGGCACCGTGTTGCCGCAACGGTCCGCATTCCTGAGGTATCACTGATGAACGAATTTCCCGCCTGGTCTTTGCCCCATCCCACCCAGTTGGCCGGTGCTGCCAGTCCCATGTTGCAGCAGCCGTACCAGCGTTACCGCGAGATGACCATTGATGAGCTCCTGCTGGAGAATCGGGTGGTCTTTCTGGTGGGCGAGATCAATCACGCCAGCGCTACGGGCGTGATCATGCGGCTCTTGTACCTGCAGAACCAGAAGAAGGATGTGGACATCAATCTCTACGTCAACAGCCCCGGGGGCAGCGTGGACGACACCCTGGCCATCTACGACACCATGCGGTTCCTGAACTGCAACGTGTCCACGGTGTGCATCGGCCGGGCCATGTCCGGCGGGGCGATTATTCTGGCCGCGGGGGCCAAAGGCAAACGGTACATTCTGCCCCACGCCAAGGTGATGATCCATCAGCCGTACGGCGGGGTGTACGGCCAGACTTCGGACATCAAGATTCAGGCCGAGGAAATCCTCAAGTCCAAACGCACGATCAACGAGATCCTGGCCAAGCACACGAGCAAGACGGTGGAGCAGATCGAGGAGGATTCCGAGCGCGACCGCTACTTCTCAGCCCAGGAGGCCAAGGAGTACGGGCTGGTGGATGATGTGATTGAGCAAGCGCCCCGGGACGAGAAGAAGTAGGGGCGGAGGCGGGGGCGGGCACGGCCGGGCGGGAGGCCTCAGACTTGCCGGATCGGCGTCCACAGCATTCTCCAGCAGGCGTTGATCTACCCAGCTCCCAAGGTGGCGGCCAGAACGTATGTGGCCAGGGCCACGTTAGAAAGTGGCGGCATGCTGGACGCGGTAGTTCGGCCCATTTCTTGATCGCGACGGGCTGGGGAGCGGGTTTTTGGGGTCCCAGAATCGTCGTTGAACTCTGAAGGCATGAATCAAGCCGGCCAAAGGCCCGGGCGCGGCGGGCACCACGGCCCGCGCGGGTCTCTGCGCCACGCGGGGCCGGTCTGCGGTGCTCTGCCGATGTTCCTGGGGCGCTTCTAACTCACGTTGGCGAGGCTGCTTGGGCACATCTGAGCGGGGCATGCCCCCCCCATTGGAGGTGATCGGGGCGATGATCCTCCGAGGCCGTGGCGCCGGGCGGGCGGGGATGTTCGGACCGGTCCTGGATGCAAAATAGGTTAATTAGGCGAAATAGGGCTTTGCGCTGCGCGCGGTGGTCGGCATAATGGATAGACAGGGATGTCGAGGGGGGTGGGGGCAGCGAGTGGCAGTGTGCCGAGGACTGGGGAACGGGCTGGCCAAGTGAAAATCAGTCGGGACCTGCGTGATGCGATGCGCAGCGCGATATGCGTTTTCTATTCCGCCGGCGCGTGCGGGCGGAAGCAACCATGGGAGATCAGGCGATGAGTACAGCGACAGTAACTCGAAACGTGAGTCAAGACCAGATTGCGGCGCGGGCTTATCACATCTGGCAACGGGCGGGTTGCCCGGCAGGCAAGGAACAGGACCACTGGCTGCAGGCGGAACGGGAACTGCAGACCGAAAAGCAGCCGCAACGTTCGAATCCGGTGTCCACGGGCCGCCCGCTGGAACCTGCGGTGGCGCGAAGTCGTAGGTTCTGAAGCAGGCTCCCGGCCGGTGCCGGAGAGTGCCTGTGCATCTGACGGCCGCCGCGTGGGTTGCGGTGGAACGTCAGGGGTGAGCGCGGAAAGGGGGGCGGTCGGGGAATGAAGTGGTGGACCGGGGCGTTCAACGAGGAGCGCAGAACGACCACCGCCGCCCGGCACGACGGGACGTGGGACCCGGACGGGCGGACGGCCCTCACGGGAGTAACGGACGATTCGTACGTGGAGACAAGACCGTGCGTGTTCTGATGTTGGGCTGGGAATTCCCGCCGCACATCAGCGGTGGCCTGGGCACTGCCTGCCACGGCTTGGTCCACGCCATGAACCGGTTGAACACGGATGTGATCTTCATGCTTCCCCAGACGATCGAACCTCTGGCCGCCGCCGAAGCCGGCGACTCCGTGCAGGGGCGCCGGGCCGCCCAGGCGGTTGAATTTCGTCGGGCTGCAGCCCGGGCGGCCCGGGTACGCATGAAGGTGGTGCCGGCGGTGGTGCCTAACCCTTACGGGCTGACCACGCCCTGGCCGGATGTGCCTCTGGCGGCGGGCACCGCCCCGGGGCGCGATGTGCTGCGATCGGGCGGGGCCTCACCCGCCCACCTGCGCGTGGTGGGAACAGGAGCCCCGGGAGGCTATGACGGGGATCTTTTGCGCAAGGTGCAGGCCTATGCGCTGCGCTGCGCCCGGCTCGCGGCGCTGGAGGATTTTGACGTTGTCCACGCCCACGACTGGATTGCCTTCCCGGCCGGTCAGGCGATCGCGGCGCGGCGGCACAAGCCGCTGGTGGTGCACGTTCACGCCACCGAATTCGACCGTTCGGGGATGCACGTGCAGCGGGCCATCTATGACATTGAGCGTCAGGCCATGCACGCGGCCGACCGCGTGGTCTGCGTATCGCAGCGCACCGCCCGGATGCTGATCGAAGGCTACGGGGTGCCGGCCCAGAAGATTTCCGTGGTTTATAACGGCATCGAGGCTGACGGGCACGAACCGCCGGCAGCGGCCCCGCGTAAGCAGACCAAGCTGGTCCTGTTCCTGGGCCGGCTGACCATGCAGAAAGGGCCCGAGTACTTCCTGCGTGCCGCGGTGCGCGTGTTGGAAAGGCGAGAGGATGTGCGTTTCCTGGTCGCCGGCTGGGGCGACCTGGGACCGCATCTGCTCGATCTGGCCATGGGGATGGGCTTACACAACAAGATGCGTTTCTGCGGCTTCCTGCGCGGCGACGATGTGGATCGCGCCTACCGGATGGCGGACGTGTACGTCATGCCCTCGGTGAGCGAACCTTTCGGCCTGGCCGCCCTGGAGGCCCTGCGCAACGGCACACCGGTGGTGCTGTCCTATTCCAGCGGGGTGGCGGAAGTGCTGCACCGGGGGGTGCTCAAGGCCGACTTCTGGGATGTGGACCGCCTGGCCAGCCACATTCTGGCGGTGCTGCGCTATCCGGAGGTGGCCCAGGGGCTGCGCCGGGAAGGCGCCGAGGAACTGAAATCACTGACCTGGGACCGGGCCGCGGCCCAGTGCCTGACGGTCTATCGCAGTCTGGTGGCCCGGTCGGCCGCCGGAACGGTCGGGGTCAACTGACGGATCGATCAAGGGAACCGCTATGCGCATCGCCATGCTTACCTGGGAGTCCATGCACTCCATCGCTGTCGGCGGGGTGGCCACGCACGTCAGCGAACTGGCCGCCGCCCTGGCGGCCCGCGGCCACGAACTGCACGTGTTCACCCGCCAGGCGGCAGACCAGCGTTTCCACGAGCAACTGGACGGAGTGCATTACCACCGCTGCCCCTATGCGGGGCAGCGGGATTTCGTCGATGATGTCAACAGCATGTGCCGGGCCATGGTGGAGCGGGTGCTGGCCACGGAGGATTACATCGGGCAGTTTGACATCGTGCACGCCCACGACTGGCTGACGGCCAACGCCCTGATCTGGATCAAGCAGGGCCGGCCGTGCCACCGTACGATTCTGACCATCCATTCCACCGAGTACGCGCGCTGCGGCAACTGCTTTCCCGGCGGGGCCTCACACCGGGTGCGCGTCCAGGAGCGGTCGGGAACGTACTGGGCCGACCGGGTGATTGCCGTGTCTCAGTGCACCAAGGGCGAGATCACCTGGATGTACGAAGTGCCCCCGGACAAGGTCTCGGTGGTCTACAACGGGGTGCGCCCGCAACGTTTTGACCTAAGCGTCGATCCCGGGGAGATCAAGCGCCAGCATGCCATCGGTCCGGTGGACCCCACGGTGCTGTTCTGCGGCCGGCTGGAGTGGCAGAAGGGGCCGGACCTGCTGGTAGAGGCGATGCCGGCCATCCTGCGGCAGCAGCCGGGGACCCATTTCGTCTTTGTCGGCGACGGTCTCATGCGTGGTTCGCTGGAGGCCCGGACCCGGCAGTTGGGCGTGGCCGGACGGGTACGCTTCCTGGGGCAGCGGAGTGGCGACGAACTGGTACGTTTGTACAAGATGGCCGACACCATTTGCGTGCCCAGCCGCAATGAGCCGTTTGGGATTGTGGTGCTGGAGGCCTGGAGCGCACGTCGGCCGGTGGTGGCTTCGCAGGTGGGCGGGCCCAACGAGTACGTCTGGCACGAGGTTAACGGGCTGAAGATTCACCCCCGGCCGGATTCGGTGGCGTGGGGTGTGACGACCATGTTCCAGGATTTTGGGCGCAGCCGGTGGATGGGGGCCAACGGCCGGCAGGCGGTGGAAACGGCATTCACCTGGAGCCGGATTGCCGATCAGACCCTGGCGGTCTATGCCCCTTCGGCGCATCCCGCGGCGGCCACCCCGGTGGCGGCAGCGGCAGCCCCGGAAGTTGCGGCGCCTGCTGCGCCGAGTGCGGAAGCCGCGGCCGTGCCGGCTGTGGTGGCGCTGCTGCCGGCCCCGGCCGTCGGGGGTCAGGCTGCATCCCCCGCGGCTCCTTCCCGGCCGCGCCCACGGCGGGCGCAGGGCCCGGTGCAGCAACTGGCGGCCGAACTGACGTTCCGTAACGGCACAGGATTGCCGCCCATCGCCCGGCTGCTGGATGAATGCCAGGGGGCTCTGACCAATTCAGGCTGCAGCGTACACGTGCAGGGGCGCTGCCTGTGGATAGAGGGTGACTGTGACCGGGTCTTTACCGCCCTGCGCCGCTGTCACGAGGCGGTAAGCCGCCTGGCGGGCAACGCCGGCGGCAGCGACAAGTTCCGCTTTCAGACGGCCGACATCCGGCTGCAGGTCCCGACCCGACCCAGCTCGGCGGCTGGAACGCCGGTGGACTGGTCACGCGATGAACAGACGCCCGTCCCTACCTGAGCCGCGCCGACGAACCGGCCCTGGATGTAAACCACGTTGTCCGGGCACATGCGATTCCCCATGAACACCACCACCACGCCCGATGTGATTGATGGTCTGCCCAATATCTGCGGTTCCGAGGAGTGCATCGCCCAGGCCATGAGCCGGCCCGGGCCCTTCTACCGCCCGGAAAGCCGCATTGAGTTTGGCCGCATGAAGAGCGCCTTTGCCTGCGCCTTGCACATGCACCAGCCGCTGATCCCGGCCGGGGGCGAAGACCTGAAGACGGCCCGGACCATCAGCAATCTGCAGTACATGTTCGAGCATGCCGACGCCCAGGATGCCCACAACGCCAGCGTCTTTCACGCCTGCTACCGGCGCATGGGCGAATTCATTCCCGAACTGGTGGGACAGGGGGCCAACCCGCGCATCATGCTGGAATATTCGGGGTGCCTCTGGTACGGCCTGAGGCTGATGGGCCTGAACGACGTGTTTGAGCGGTTGACGACCCTGACCTGTGATCCGGCCTACCGGCGCTGTGTGGAATGGCTGGGCATGCCCTGGGGACACCCGGTGGCGCCCTCGACGCCAGCCCAGGATTTCGCTCTGCACGTCCGGGCCTGGCAGCACCATTTTGCCGCGCTCTTTGGTCTGGAAGCGCTCAGCCGGGTGCGGGGGTTTTCGCCTTCGGAAATGGCTTTGCCCAACCAGCCCGACCTGTGCTATGAGTTCGTGCGCACGCTCAAGGAGTGCGGGTATCGCTGGCTGTTGGTGCAGGAGCACTCGGTGGAAAGGGTGGGGGGCGGGGGCCTGCAGCGGCCGCATCTGCCGCACCGGTTGGTGGCGAAGAATTCACGAGGCGAGAGTCTGAGCATGATCGCCATCGTCAAGACCCAGGGCAGCGATACCAAACTGGTGGGGCAAATGCAGCCTTACTATGAGGCCCGGGGCCTGTCGCGCATGGACCTGGGTGGGCGCAGCGTGCCGCCGGTGTCGACGCAGATTGCCGATGGCGAGAACGGCGGGGTGATGATGAACGAGTTCCCCAGCAAGTACAAGGAGGTGATGCGGGAAAGCTCCGGCGGCGCCACACCGCCGGTCAACATCACCGAGTACCTGGAATATCTGGACAGCCTGGGGGTGCGGGAACAGGATCTGCCGGCCATCCAGCCGATTCTGCAGCAGCGCATCTGGGACCGGTTCAAGGACGGTTCCGGGCCCGAGGCGCTTAAGCACCTGATCGCCGAGTTGCAGAAGCAAGATGGCCGCTTCCACATGGAAGGCGGCAGTTGGACCAACGACCGCTCGTGGGTGCGCGGTTATGACCATGTGCTGGGACCGATGGAACAGGCCAGCGAGATGTTCTGGGAAAAGGCCATCGAGCGCCACGTGCCCACCTCCGAATATCGCTACCGCAACGCCTTGTTCCACCTGCTGGCCAGCCAGACCAGTTGCTACCGCTACTGGGGCACCGGGCGGTGGACGGACTATGGCAAGGAACTCTGCCGCCGAACGATGGATATCCTGAAGTACGACTTCTGATCGGCGTTTCAATGACCCGCGGGCTGTTCGTTGGCCGCAAAACGACGGCGGTAGGGTGGTTGCGGTCCGGCCTGGGCGGTCACTTCCCGGGCCGCGGGTTTCTGGGCGGCATCGTATCCGAAGTAGTTATCGCGCCACGTATGCCAGTCCTTCTGGGATCGGTTGAAACGCACGGGGGCCCCCGAGGTCTTGTAGACCACGTTCTGCTCAATCAGGTAACCCTTGCTGCCCTCATCAAGGAACATGCCGTTGTTCGGGGCGCCCTGGGCCATGAAGTTGCGGTGTACATCATGCAGATCATTGCCGCGGATCACGGTGCCTGGCTGTAACCCAAGAGTGTAGATGGCTCCCCCGTCGCACAGCCGCCGCATGACGTCGTAAACATGGTTGTACTCGATGCGGTTTTCCCGGCATGCGGTGGGCTGGGAGTCCCACTGCCAGCCCACGGAAATGCCCGTATACGGAAGGTCGTAAACCAAATTGTGGGCCACCACGGTGCGCTGGCTCAGGCCGACCCAGATGCCGACGGCGCCGTAATCATCCTGCCCACAGGCATGAACGGCGTTGTTTGCGATGCGGTTGTCGGTGGGGACCCGTGCGGCATTGTTGGGTCCGCCCACGTTGATGCCATTGCTGCCGGTATCGAAGATCTGACAGCCTTCAATGAGGTTGTCGTGGCAGCCTTCGCCCAGTTCAATACCGCAACCGCCCAGACAGGTCAGAACGCAATCCTCGAAGCTGCACTGGCGGGCATCCGTGGCCGCGATCACGGCCACAATCCGCTTCTGCGGTGAGCCGGGCCCCGCGGTCGAATATGTTCCGGCCTGACTTCCCTGAAAGCCGGGAGCCGGCAGTTGCCAGTCGGTGTATGCAAACCGCAAGCCGCGAAAGTGAAGATTACACGCGGGCCGGCCGGGCTGGCCCGCAAGTTTCACAAGCTGCTGAAGCGCGGGAACGACCGTGTCGCTGCGGCTCAAATCCTCATGCGGCCGCGGCCAATAACTGAGAATGCCGGTGGAGGGATTCAGGGACCATTCACCGGGCTGATCGAGAAATTCCCGGGGCCCGGAGAAGTAGCACCACCGGCCCCGGGCGGGCAGGATATAGGCGGGGCCGGCGATGTGCGGCGGAGCCAGCACCACGGTGCCGGTCGTGGCATTCACGCTCTGAACCCGCAGACGGTTGATCTCCCAGTTTCCGGCGATCATGACTTCGATCTGATCGGGGTGGGGCCAATCCTTGACCAGCCCGGTCCGCAAGGTGAGGGTAAAACGCTGCAGGTCGGGGCTGAACTGGGCTCCTGTCAAGCGCCAGCAACTGGGCTGGGCATCCGCATTGGGCGTGCGTGCCCGGGTGGCCCGGTGGCCGTTCACGTAGAAGTCACGGGCCTGGGAGAGGTTTGGCGGCCCTGAAGGCAGCCGTGTCGTCCAGATGCCGTCTGCATGCGCCTGCCATCCGCCCACCCGCCGGCCGCCGCTGATTACGACTGTCTCACCCGGATAAGCCGCGTAGGTAACAGAGTCTTGCGCGGAGCCGCAATCGCGGGAACCGAAGACCAGCGGCGCCGCAAGTTCGTAAGTGCCCTGGTGGATCAGCACGAGCAAATTGTGATTTAAGCCTTCGGCGATGCGCCGGCGGACGGCCGCCTGGGCCTGATGCAGGGTGGCAAAAGGCCGTAGCTCGGTGCCGGGATTGGCATCATTACCGCCGGGGGCCACCCAGAAGTCAGCCTGCGGGACAGGGGTTTGCCCGCGGGCGACGGAGGAGGCCATCAGCAGGGCGAGGGCGGTCCAGATCAAACGCAAGCGCATCAGGAACCCTCCTCGGCGCATGCTCCCTGGACCAGACTAAGAGACCGGAGAAACGCGAGGCTGTGCGTCAAGACGTCGGCGTACGTTTCGTTGCGGCCGTAGTTAAAGAAGCCGTGGGTGTGGCCGGGATAGGCGTGTAGATCGCATCGGTTGCCGGCCTGGCGCATCGCCAGGGCGAAACGCTGGGCGTTTGCCAAGGGAACAGTCGTGTCGGCGGTGCCGTGGAACACCACGGCGGGAGGCGCGCCGGGCCGAACGTGATGTACCGGGGAAAGTTCGCGGCAGCGCGGGCCGATGAAAGCCGCACCGTAACCGGATTCGGTGGTATCCAGGACCGGATTACACAGCAGAAGCGCCGCGGGCACGCAAGAGACAGGCGTGTCGGCGTCCGGTTCCTCCAGGTCCAGCAGGGCCGTGGCGGCGGCCAGGTGGCCCCCCGCGGACCCGCCGCCCACGGTGAGGCACGCGGGGTCGAAGTCCAGGTCGGCCGCATGCTGCCGCAACCAGCGCACGGCGGCCTTGGCATCGGCCAGGCCGTCAAACGGGGTGATACCGTGAGAAGCGGCAAGCCGGTATTCGGCGCTGGCCGCCAGCATGCCCCGGCCGGCCAGGGCGCGGCACTGCGGATAGAACTGGGTGGGTGTACCCCCGGTCCAGCCGCCGCCATGGAACCAGAGCACCGCAGACCGGCCGGCCGGCGTGGTGGGCAGGAACAGGTGGAGGTGCAGCGTTACCCCACCCACCGATCGGTAAGCAACGAGCCGATCGGGCCGGAACTCCTGAGCGAACATTGCAAAATCAGGGACTGTCGTCATGGCTGAGCGCCTGGTCTTTCATGTGGCACGGTGGCCTGGCTTTGCCTTATCCGCAAGTGGGTGGATGGGTAAGGATTCTACCGGCTGTCGGGGCCCAGGATGTCCGCGGCGAAGTTCGTGATGTCCGGGTGGCAGTGGGGCCGCTACCGGGCCGGTTGCTTCGTGGGACGGTTACGGTGGTCGCCGGCAAAAGATTGATAGAGCAGAATGGCTCCGATCACAAACAGAGCCCACGCCACATCCGGGGTGATTTGAGGGATGAACTTCAGCCAGCCGGGGGCGAACTGGGGCTGACTGGCGAGCATGGGCAGGGCCATCAGAGCCCACGCCACAGCGGTGAGCGCCAGATGGATCAGGAGATACGCCGGCGAAAACGCGGCCAGCACGGCAGTCATGCCGGCGGCCCAGATGAGGTAACGTTCGTGCATCTGGGGCAGCAGCAGGTAGGCCAGCAGCCAGGGGGCGATGGCCGCGACAAGAAAGCGTGGGGACCGGGCCCGGAACTGCCGGGCTGCCGCGATGATGCACAGGGCAAAGGCGAGCGTATAGCAGCGAATCAGCAGGATGCGCAGCGGCCAGGCATAGTGGCCGCCGATCCAAGGCAGCCACGCGGGCAGGCTGAAACGGCACGCGGGGTCGTTGAGTTGCCAGCCCATGCGATCACCCAGCACGGCCGCCAGATTGGCCGTGGGGCCCATGTGCAGCACGGCATAATGCCGGGTGCCGTACTCCCACCCCACCAGCAGCCAGGAGAAGCTGCCGTTCATCTGCCATCCCGCCAACCAGATGGCCAGGCCCAGGCCGGTCACGAAGGCGGCCCCCAGGCCCCGCCAGCCGTGGCGGCGGGCGACCAGGGCCGAGCTGGCCAGATACGCCGCGCAGCCCAGCGCGGTCAGCCCCTCATGGCGCCAGGCCCACGGCGCCACGATCAACCCCAGGGCCGCGGCCGAGGATATCGTCAGCACCAGCAGGGCCCGCCAGGTGCTTTGGCGCACCCGCACCCAGGGCACGAGGCACATCATCGCCAGCAGGTACATCACAAGCCACTGCCAGGCCGCCGGTTCGCGCAGCAGGAAGGCCCAAAGCACCACGCCCGTGCCCAACGCGAAACCGCCGAGCACCCGGATGGCCGCCGACACTTTGCCCAAAAGCAGCGGAAACACCGCCAGGAGCGGCGCCACCAGGAGAAGCTGGCCCTTGGTCAGGGCACCCACGCCCACGAGCACCCCGGCCGTGATCCACCCTTCGCACGACACCGCCAGCAAGGCGAAAGCAAAGAACGGCAGCGGCCACACATCCCACTGCGGCCAGCAGTGCGTTTCCCAGATCAGGGCGGGGTTGAACCACACCAGGATCGCCGCGAACATGCCCGCCGCGCAGCCGACGTGGGCGGGCAGGGGTATGGGCTTGGGCGGCGGGCGGGCCGGTCCGGGCGGAAGGGGCAAAGCGGTGGCGGGCCGGCCGGTTTCGACCCATCGGCGGCGCCACAGACGCACCAGAAAGAACACCGCCACCGCCGTGGCGGCAATGGCGAAGGTGTTGAGCCAGAGCAGGGGCGCGTTGAACTGCCAGGTGTTCTGCCAGGTGGTTTGATGGGGAAACCGGGCCCGGGCCCACTGCCGCCAGCGGGTCATGATGTAGAGGCGGATGGGCAGGTAGTCGAGTCCGAAATTCCCTTCATCGCCGTCCTTGGCGAGCAGGTGGTCATAGAGGGGCACGATGCCTACCCGGGCGGCACGGCCAGCCCAGTGCCAGCCGTTTTCGATGTCGTAGGTGAAACGGATGTCAGTGGTCGAATCCCACGCCCAGCGCCGGACCTGGACACCGTAGTACCAGGCGTTGAGGGCGATGAGCAGCAGGATGGCAGGCGTGACGAGCCGGCGCAGACGCATGCCCGGTACGATAGCGACTTTCGCGGCATTGGGCCGGTCGCTCCATGGCCAGCCCCTGACTTGTTGCTTGACTGCCCTTGAACCGTTGAGGCCAGTCCCGGGACCTTTCCGGGACCTTCCGGCGCCGCGCCGGGACGGCCCCGAAGCGTTCGGGGAGCCGCGCGCCCCCGTCTGGCATCCCATCCCCGATACGCCGGTATTCCGAACGGTATCCGGGCGGCGCGGCGCCGGTTAGGTTCCGGCGCGATGCCCGTCACCCGATACGCATTCTTGTTCAGGCTGGCGCATGGATTTTTCCTTAAAACGACCATTTGGTGCCGCATTCGTCCCCGGGGCCGGTCTAAAGTGGTTTCTTGACGTTTCATGGCGATGAGGGAAAGCGGGGCCGGTGGTGTGGGGCCGAATCCAGCGCAGGTTCATGATGGCCCTCTCCCTCCTGGGCGCGTTCGTTGTTGCTGCGCCCATCTGCAGCGCGGCCGTCAACTCCGAATCGATCAGCCCTCACGCCGGCCGGCAACTGGGGCCGCGTGCACGGTACGGCGCTGTGGAACAAGGTTGATCACGATGACCTGCTGGTCCTGATCGAGGGGCTGCCTGCCGGCCTGCTGGAACTGGCGATCGATCTGTACTTGTCAGGCCTCGGCGTTGTGCATTGCGACAAGTGTCACAGGGGGGATGGCGGCAACCCAGGAGCGCCAGCGGGAGGATGCGGCCCAACTCGCGAAAATCAGGAAGGGCCGGCTTTGCTTGGGTGGCGCGGCGTCGGCTGCATCGGTCATGGGGCAGCTTTACCCGGCTTTTCGCGGGGGGCTGAGCAAGGAGGAGAGCCGGGCCTATCCGGGGGTGCTGGACTTCGCGTGGGCGGATGATGACCAGACCGTACGGCGTTTGCTGGCGGGGGATATCGAGGCGGCGGTCCTGGAGCGGCCGCTGACCGGCGATGAGAGGGTGTCGCTGGAGGGGTCACGACAAGACGTTCGGCCAGGGCCGAACCTACCGGCCCCGGAAAGGGCATTGATTCTCTCAGTTGCCGTGCACGGTCAGGGGGGTGGGCTGAGGCTTCAGGACATGGGTGGGTTCGAGGGCGATATTCAGAGGCCGGCGCAGGCCGCGGGGCGGGATGCCGTCGTTATCCACGATGCGCTGGATGGCCATGATGCCTTCCATGAGCGTTTCGGGGCGGGGAGGGCAGCCGGGAACGTACACATCCACCGGAATGAACTGGTCGATGCCCTGGACCACGGCGTAGGTATCGAACACGCCGCCGGTGGACGCGCAGGCGCCCATGGAGATGACCCACTTGGGCTCGGTCATCTGCTGGTACACGCGCTGCAGCACGGGCAGCATTTTTACGGCCACCCGGCCGGCCACGATCATGAGATCAGCCTGGCGGGGGGAGAAACGCATGGCCTCGGCGCCGAAGCGGGCGAGATCGAAGCGTGAAGAGGCCGTGGCCATCAGCTCGATGCCGCAGCAGGCGGTGGCAAAGGGCATGGGCCACAGCGAGCAGCGCCGGGCCCAGTTCACGGCGTGGCGCAGTTGGGTGGTCAGGATGTCATCAGTGGGCAAAGCGGCGTCCACGGGCGGGTTCCTTTCTGGGGATTGAGTAATTCTAGGGAGTTCGACCCGGGCAGCAAACCGAGGGGCGGGCCTTGACCGAACAGGTGCGGACCTCCAACCGGTGGCACGGGCCAGTGGTTTGTGCCCAAGTGAGTTTGGGGCCAAGACACGGGGGGGACGGCCGTGTCACCAGGAATGTCCGGGCGAGCCCGGATCTACGAGGCCAGCACGGCGGAGCCGTAGGGAGGCAATTTCAGGGCCGCCCCCGCCTTCTTCCCCGTCAGGGCGTCACGCAAGGTGGGCCTATTCAGGCGGATGGTCCGGGGCGCATCGGTGAAGTTGAGGAAGAACAGGAAATCCTGCTTGCCGTTGTTCCGCCGCTGCACGCTGACGCCGGGCGGAGTGGTACCGGCCCAGTTGCGGCGCAGCTTCAGTTGGCGGATCAGGCCGGCCATGAAATCATCGCAGAAGCGCTGGTCGTTGCGGGAGGCGATGTAGTAGGCCTGGCCGCAGCCAAGAGGGTTGACGGTGAGAGCCGGGCGGCCGGCGTAGAAATCCCGGCCGTAGGTGGCCAGCACACGGACCTGGTCGCCTTTTACATGGATGAGGTCGCAGTAATGGCGGGCGGCATATCGGGCCTTGAGACCCAGCGGGTGGCCCGCGGCCGGGACCACCATCTGCTCACGATCGTCGGGCAGCACATCCGTTTCTTCGGCCCAGATGCCCAGCACAGGCTTGAGCGGGCCGGGGAACCCATCGAGGAAACACAGGTCCGATTCATTCACCAGACCCGAGAAATAGGTGGTGACGAGGGTTCCACCACGTTCCACGAAAGTCTGCAAGCGCTGAGCCACTCCCGGCCGGACCATATAGAGCATGGGGGCGATGACAAGGCGGTAGGGGGCCAACTCCTGGTCCATGTCGATGATGTCCACCGGCACGTGGTGCTTCCACAGGGGGTCGTAGAAATCGCGGCTGCAGGTGCGGGCGTAGTCTTTGTTCGTATTGCGCGGGCCCTGCTCGGCTTCGAGGGCCCAGCCGTTCTCCCAGTCGTAGATGATGGCCGTCTCCACCGGGTTAGAAGCCCCGACCAGGCCGTCCAGCTTCTTGAGGTCTGCCCCCAGGGCCGCCACCTCCTGAAACACGCGGGTGTGTTCGTGCCCCACATGGTCCACCACGGCCCCGTGGAATTTTTCGGCTGAGCCACGGCTCTTGCGCCACTGAAAATACATGACGGCGTCCGCGCCGTGGGCTACGGCCTGCAGGCTGGCCGTGCGGTGCAGGCCGGGGCGCTTCAGCGGCGAGACTTGCTGCCAGTTGACCTGGCTGGGCGTCGATTCCATGAGCAGGAAGGGCCGGCGCTTGAGCGACCGGTTCAGATCGTGCACAAAGGCCGTCCAACTGGCGGTCTTCATCTCGCTTTCCGTGTGCCAGCCGGGATAGGAATCCCAGCACACCACATCACACACGTCCCGGAACTTCCAGTAATTCAGACCCGGGTAGGTGCCCATCATGTTGGTCGTGATGGGGATTCCCGGGGTCAGCCGCCTGAGCGGTTCGATTTCGTGGCGCATGAAGTCCACGGTCTGGTCGGTGACGAAGCGTTTCCAGTCCAGCACCAGGCCGTGGACGGAGCGATCGATCAGTTCGATCTGCGACCAGTCCTGGTAGCGGTGGCTCCAGAAGGTGGTCCACCAGGCATGATTGAGTTCTTCGAGCGTGCGATAGCGCTTCCTGAGCCACGCCCGGAAGGCCTCTTTGCACAGGTCGCAGTGGCATTCCCCGCCGTATTCGTTGGAGATGTGCCACATCGCCAGGGCGGGGTGGTCCTTGTACCGCTGGGCCAGGCGGGTGTTGATCTTTTTGACCTTGGCCCGGTAGACGGGGGAGGTGTAGCAATGGTTGTGCCGCCCGCCCTGGAGATCGCGGTGGCCATCGGCCGTCACGCGGCGGATCTGGGGGTACTTGGCCGCCATCCAGTTGGGCTTGGCGCCCGAAGGGGTGGCCAGGTTGGCCGCGATGCCGTGTTCGGCCAAAAGGTCCAGGATGCGGTCCAGCCAGCCAAAATCGAAGCGGCCCTCCAGCGGTTCGAGTTGGGCCCAGGAGAAAATGCCCACGCTGACGATGTTCACCCCCGCCAGTTTCATCAGGCGCATGTCCTGGTCCCAGAGGTCAGGATATTTCCGGGGGGACCATTGCTCGGGGTTGTAATCCCCACCGTGGAGGAGGTGGGGGATCCTGGTGACGGGGGGAAAGCGGTCGATCATGCCTGGGATATCCGGGGGGCCACACTTGGAGGGTGGAACAGGGTAACATCGCTGTATGGGGCAAGGCGAATCGGGCACGCGGCTGGTGGTCTTTTCCGATGACTGGGGCCGGCACCCTTCAAGTTGCCAGCACCTGATCCGCCATCTGTTGCCACGCTATCCCACCCTGTGGGTAAACACCATCGGCACCCGGCCGCCGCGTCTGTCCTGGGAGGACGCGGGCAAAGCCTGGCACAAGCTGCGTTCATGGATGGGGCGCGGCCCCGGGCCGGCCACGGCCCTGCCGGGCAATCTGCGCACCCTGGCCCCGCGGATGTACCCCGGCTTTCGTCGGCACTGGCAGCGGCGTCTGAATGCCCGCCTGATCAGCCGGGCCGTGGCCGCCGCCTGGCCGCCCGATCCGGCCCGGCGCACCGTCATTCTCACCACGCTGCCCATCACCGCCGATCTGGTGGGCCGGTTACCCGCGGACCGCTGGGTCTACTACTGCGTGGATGATTTTTCAGTCTGGCCGGGGATGGATGGCGACGTGATGCAAGCCATGGAAGGCCAGCAGGTGCTGCAAGTCCAGGCCTGTATTGCGGCCTCTCAGATGCTGCGCCAGCGTCTGGCCGCGCTGGGGACAACAGCGTCCCTCCTGACCCACGGGATCGACCTGGAACACTGGGGGCTTGCGGCTGCGCCACCGTCACCGGCCGCAAAAGCCGCGCAGCCCGCAGAACCAAACACGCTGCCGGGATGGTGTCGGGGGCTTTCCCGGCCGATTCTTTTATTCTGGGGCCTGATCGATGCCCGCCTGGATGTGGCATGGTGCCGGGCCGTGCTCGAGCGGGGGGTGGGAACGCTGGTGCTGGTCGGGCCGCAGCAGGCACCGCCGGCGGAACTGGCCGCCCTGGCCCAGCGCAGTGCCGGTCGGCTGGTGCTGCCGGGGCCAGCGCCCTACGAGGTGCTGCCGGTCCTGGCCCGGTGGGCGGATGCCTTGATCATGCCTTATGCGGATCTTTCCGTGACCCGAGCAATGCAGCCACTGAAGTTCAAGGAATACCTGGCGGCTGGCTGGCCGGAGCAGTTTCGACCGGTGATTGCCCGGGCGCTGCCCGCGACACAGGAATGGGCCGATGCGGCCGATCTGGTAACCGGCGCCGACGAGTTCGTGGCCGCCCTGCGCCGGCGCGTAGCCCAGGGGGTGCCGGAAGGCCAGCGGCAGGCGCGCCAGCGGCTGGCGGGCGAATCGTGGGCGGCCAAAGCCCGGGAACTGGAGGCGGTGATCAACCGGTAGGGCCGGGTTTGCCTGAACGTTGGGCGCCCGTGGTGATCGTGATGCGGTTCGGCCAGGACCGCAGCTACAGGGAGTGTTCGTGGAAAAGCAGGTGGAACGGCGCAGACGCAAACGCACGGACGGGGCCTGGCCCAATCCGCGCCCGGGGGCTGACGTCGTGCTGCACACCCGCGTCGTGACAGACACCGGGGGTGGGCCGGACAAGACCATTTTCTATTCGGCCCCCTTCCTGGCCGACACGCGCTACTGGCTGGCTGCGGCGTACATGCATCCGCCCCGGGATCCAGGCTTCCGGTCTCTGCAGAAGCGTGCCGATGAGGCTGGCTGCCCGATGATCAGTGTGCCGGACCGCGGCCCCATGGACCGTCTGGTCCTGCGCCGCATGCTCAACATCTGCCGGCGCTACAAGGTACGCATCTGGCACGGCCACGATTACAAATCGAATCTGCTGGGATTGATGCTCCGGCCGTTCTGGAACATGAAGTTGGTGACCACAGTGCATGGCTGGGTCAAAGAGACCCGGCGCACGCCGCTGTACTACGCCATCGACCGCTGGTGCCTGCCGCGCTATGAGCACATCATCACTGTGTCGGACGATCTATACGAGGCGGTCCTCAAGAGTGGGGTGCCGGCCGGGCGCTGCACACTGCTCTTGAACGGGGTGGATGAAACGCGTTTCCAGCGCCGCCTGGCTGCGGCGGCGTCTCCCTTACGCGCGCAGTTGGGCACCCCGCCCGGACGGTTGGGCCTGGGCGGC